>SCQV01000285.1 GCA_004299085.1 Chitinophagaceae bacterium
GCATTGCTTCCGCTTCTTACCTTGTATTTATAAGGATAATAATAAGTTTTCCCATTATTTACCGTGCTGTCCAACCAATTTGTTTTGCGCAGGTCGCCCGGCTCAAAAGCAGATAACAAAAAAGAAGTGATGGCATAGGAAGGACGGACACTACTTGAAGAAGGAATAAAATATTGGCCTTCCGCCGTGTTCGAATAAGGCGCGACCGGCATCAGTTGCCAGATAGCTTCTGAACTTCCGGAAAGGAAAACGTTATTCAAATTGTTTTCTAACTGATATTCTCCTGAACCGATGACTGCTGATGCAGCAGAATCAGCCTCCTTCCATTGCTTTTGATAAAGATATGCTCTTGCAAGCAAAGCAACGGCAGCCCATTTATTAGGTCTCGCTCTATCTGAAGAAACATAATTTCCGTTTAGCAACTTCGAGGCATCCTGTAAATCTGAAATGATCTGTCCATATACTTCTGACTCTGGCGTCCGGGGCATTTTTTCATTCACCTTATAATCGGTACTTAATTCCAAAGGCACATTTCCAAATAAGTTTGTAAGGTAGAAATAACAAAGCGCCCGTGAGAATTTAAGCTCACCCATCAGTTCGTTGCCTCCTGACTTATCTATCCCTCCAGATTGGGAGATTCCTTCTAAACAGGCATTTGCCTGATAAATAAAACTGTAAGCATTCCTCCAAATGTTATTTTGTATAATACTACTTGTAACGGGAATAGCATTGTCTGTAAAAGGATCAATGTTGGCATTTGGAGATGTATTATAGAGTTCGTCAGATGAAAGGGCAGGATATAATGTCATAGCTCCATTCATAAAATACATACTGCTTCTCATCATCTGGCTATATAATCCTACGACCGCTGCTGTGGCGGTTTGGTTACTTGAAAAGACTACTGATGAAACTACCTGATTAACAGGCGGTGCTACCTGCACAAATTTATTACAGGAAGAAAATAGCAGTGACAGGATCACTATCCCGGTAAAATATTTCCCTTTATAATTGAATTTCATGATAAATAAATTTAAAAGGTGAATTGAATGCCCGCAGTAATTGCTCTGAGGGGAGGAAGTGCATACAGGTTTTGCGTTTCAGGGTCGCTGCCCTGATAATGCGTAAAAGTCAAAAGATTTTGGGCCTGCAAGTAAATATTAGTACTTGCGACATGTGCCTTCTTCAAAAGATCTTGCGGAATACTGTAAGATAATGCTATTGTTTTCAATCTGATAAAAGAAGCATCTCCATAAATGCCACCAGAGGTATAAACGAAGTTATTCAAGGCATTGTAAGCCGCCGTGCCTGGTGTTGTGGTGAATTGCTGCAGGGAACTCTTATCTCCCGGTTTCTGCCAGCGACCTAATAAAGCTACCGGCTGGTTGCCCATTGTTCCAGGAGGATATACATAAGGATTATAAACAGATGCCAGATAATTCTTTCCCCATTGTTTTCTGAATTCAAAGAAAATAGTCAGTCCAAAGGATTTATAAGTGAAGTTATTATTAAGTCCTCCATAAAATTTGGGATCAAGATTACCAAGGGTCACATAGTCCTGAAAGTTTATGATGCCATCATTGTTTACATCCCTGAATTTGAATATTCCCGTTTTGGGATTCACTCCCAGATATTGATAGCCTCTTATGATGCTTAGAGGTTGACCAATAATGTATTCTCCTGAATAACTGGAAGTAGCCAGGCCTGGAAAGGCAATGAGCTTATTCTTCGGAATGGTAAGATTGAAGGCAGTTGTCCAGGTAAAGACTCCGGATGTAATATTATTGCTGTTAAGAGTAATTTCCCATCCTGTATTTTGCACTGTTGCAGGAAAATTACTGATGATATTGGTGAAACCGGTTTGTACCGGCAGCCTATATTGAATTAACTGGTTACTGCTTCTGTTACGAAAATAAGAGACAGATAATTGCAGGTTGTCTTTAAAAAAGCCCAACTCTATGGCTGTTTCCAATTTGCGGTTTATTTCCCAACTATAATCCGGATTAAACAACCTGGAGGGATACAAGCCTGCTATGCCATCGTAGGGATATGCAGTGCTGCTCCAACTATCCAAATATTGATAATCAGGAATCTGGTCGTTACCTGTGTTGCCATAGCTTGCCCTCAATTTTCCAAAGCTTAAGAAGTGTAAGTTATTTTTGATAAATTTTTCATTGGAAAAAAGCCATGCAGCGCCTAATGCCCCAAAATTCCCAAACCGTTTTCCCGGTCCAAAACGGCTTGAACCGTCCCTTCTTCCCGAAACGTTTAGAATGTAAGTATTAGCCCAGTTTAGATTTAATCGTCCAAATGATGCCTGGTAACGGTACTGGCTATAAGAATCGCCTATTACTGAAAGACTGCTGGCAGCACTGATGGACTTCAGCAATTCATCATTGGAATAACCGTAAGCAAAAAAAGATGAATTATCATTCATGGTTTGCTGCCAGGTTCCTCCTAATAACAAATCTAACCTTAGTTTACCCGCTTCTTTTATATATTCCATTTGCGGTTCTACGATCCAGCTTTTAAAGGAGTTATTTCCGAATTGGGAATAACCCTGCGGATTATAAATGGGATTTTGGGAAGTAACCGGATTGGTATTTATTTCTTTCAGGCTGAGGGTATTGTATCCTGTGCTGGCTTTAAGTGTTAAGCCTGGTAACAGTTCATAGCTTAGTTGCAGATGCCCCATTAAATTATTAGTTTGCGCCATATAAGCGCTTAGCAGGTAAGACAACGGGTTATCAAAAGCAACACCGCCTTGTTGCCAGTTTAGTTGTCCAGTTGAGTCGTACAATGCTGGAGTATTGGGAGAATGATTTATAAAACTGGTAATATCTGTGGCATTAATATTATCATTATCTGATACATAAAATGCAGAAAAGGCAAGGTTAAAGCGTTTATTTAACGAACGATGATTGACATTCACATGAAATGAACCACGATTATCCGCCAGATTTCCTGGTAATACTGTGGTCTGATGATTATATCCCCCGCTCAATAAAAACTGCGTCTGCTCGTTACCTCCAGAGATGGAAGCTTGTGCGTTGGTAGTATGTGCTGTTCCTCCAATCAATAATTTTTCAAAGTTGGTGTAGCGAGTGGTGTCCCATACTAACAAATCCGGTGCGTTATTTACGTTGGGAATAACTCCATCATTTTTAAAAGCTTCTTCCCGCATCATCA
>SCQV01000286.1 GCA_004299085.1 Chitinophagaceae bacterium
AATGATCAACGATTTTTTCCTCTTTATTAAAAATCGAAGCCAAATGAGCTTCTGCCATCGCCATGCCCACGGCAGTCATAATCCCCTGCCCCAGCGGTCCGGTAGTAGTTTCTATACCTGGTGTCATGCCATATTCCGGATGACCCGGGGTGATGCTGTCCCACTGTCTGAAATTTTTAATATCTTCGATAGAAATTTCATATCCGGTCAGATGTAATACGGCATACTGTAGCATAGATGCATGTCCGTTAGATAGTACAAACCGGTCTCTGTTAAACCATTTCGGATTTTTAGGATTATAACGAAGATGGTTCATCCATAATTCGTAAGCTGCGGGAGCGAGCGCCATAGGTGTCCCCGGATGTCCTGAGTTAGCTTTCTGTACAGCATCCATAGCGAGGCAACGAATGGTGTCAATACTTTTTTGCTGAATTGTCATTGGAAATTTTTTTTGTCTTTCAGTTAAACAAACTATTTTTTCTTTTGTTCCCTTAAAATAAGATAATACTCATGAGAAAGCACAAATTTAAAATTATTTTCTTTGACATAGGTGGTGTTTTATTGACAAATGGATGGGGACACGTTTCCCGGCAGAAAGCAGCCAAAAAATTCGGGCTGAATTATGCGGAAATGGATGTATTACATCAGTTTATCTTCAATATCTATGAAATAGGGAGCATAACTTTAGAAGAATACCTTGAGACAGTTGTTTTTAACCATCATCGGGACTTCAGCATAGAGGAATTCAAAGACTTCATGTTTGCACAATCTGAAGAATTACCCGGTATGTTACAATGGTTGAAATCATGGAAAAGAGACTGCGGCATCAAAATATTTTCCCTAAATAATGAAGGGAAAGAATTAAATGACTTCCGGATTAAGAAGTTTGGATTACATGAATGTTTTGATGCATTTATTTCATCCTGCCAGGCCGGCATGAGAAAACCTGATCCACGTATATACACGCTGGCTATGGATATTGCGCATGCACAACCCGAGCAATGCCTTTATTTTGATGATCGTTTAATGCTGACTGAAGCTGCCAAAAAAATAGGTATGCACGCTTATCACCATGAGAATTTCGAAACCACTAAAAATATTTTAGAAAAAATAACAGCATGAACATGACATCTCATATTTCAAATGATTCTTATGTGCCGGCAGATGTGCCCCATGATAAAATCGCGACTTTTAAGAAGAATTTTAACGAAGCTACCTCTGAAACGGGCAGATTGATGTTATTTGCCGGCGATCAAAAGCTGGAGCATTTGAATAACGATTTTTATGGAAAAGGCGTTTCTCCGGATGATGCCAATCCCCAACATTTGTTTCAAATTGCTTCCCAGGCTCATATTGGCGTTTTTGCCACCCAGTTAGGATTAATCAGCCGCCATGCATTGCAGTATGCAGATATTCCTTACTTAATAAAATTAAATTCTAAAACAAACGTGGTTTCTTTCCAGCAAAAAGATCCATTGAGCATGGCCTGGTTTACGGTGGATCAGGTGGTTCAATTTGCAGAAAATTCAGGACTGAAGGTTTTAGGAGTTGGCTATACGGTATATCCCGGAAGTGAATATGAAGTGGATATGCTGAAGGAAGCAGCGCAGATTGTCCACCAGGCACATTTGCTCGGATTAATAGCCGTATTGTGGATATACCCGAAAGGCAAAGCCGTCAAAGATGAACACGACCCACATCTGATTGCCGGCGCTGCAGGCGTGGGAGCCTGCCTTGGTGCCGATTTTGTTAAACTAAAAGTACCGGAAAAAGACGGTGAGTTCAGCCCTGAAATGATGGACGAAATTGTATCAGCCGCGGGAAATACCGGTGTGCTGTGTGAAGGTGGCACCAAAGAAGATGAAACACTTTTCCTTACGCAACTACACGATCAAATTCATTTGGGTGGCGCACGTGGCAGTGGAACGGGAAGGAATATCCATCAGCGAAGCCTGCAAGATGCCGTTAAAATGGCGAATGCCATTCATGCCATAACGGTGGAGAATAAGACAGTGAAAGAAGCGGTGAATCTACTTCATTAAATGTTCTTTCACCGGAACTATAAATACCGGTATGTGGGAATGATGCAGCACTTTCTCCGCCACACTGCCCATTAAAAATTTATCTAAGCCTTTCCGGCTGTACATACCCATCACGATAATATCAGTGTTTAATTCTCCGACCGCTTCAAAAATGGCATCCGAAACATCACCCTCCTTCAGCATGGTAGCTAAAGAATCATCTCCTAAATGCGACTTAGAATGTTCTAAAAAATTATCGGCAGCTTTTTTTAAATCCTCAATGTTGATATTTTTCCATATAGATGGATTTTCAGTGGGATCAAAACCGATGATCGGTGAATATTCCACGGAAGAATAATAGGTGACTTCCCGAAGGACATGCAATAAAGTCACTTCGGCATTCATGGACTTAGCTAATTTAAATCCTGTTTCTGCCACCGTTTGGGCAGAGGGGTCATAATCTAAGGCAATGAGAATTCGTTTCATCCGGCCAAAGATAAATCAAATCATATTATTATCCGGCATGATAAAATCAAAGACCAACCCGGTTACTGCCGCATACAAAGCCTGGTGCATGCTGTCTCTTGCCAAAGTATAAGGTGCTATTTCTGTGATAGGCTCAGCCCCTTGAACGTCCGGAAATACTTTTTTGGCGTCCGGCAATAGTACCTTTTCAGCATACCATATTGTGGCAAAATGAGCTGCAGTGCCGAACACGCCATTAATTCCGATAATGTTCAAGGCACCGCGAAGAATGCCTTTGCCGGCGCCATAAGCCCAGTGAATCTCCTCCACCACTTTTTCTCTTTTTTCTTCAGAAGTTGGTTTTACATCCAATACTTTGGAAGCTACTTCCAGTAAAGCCTTTTCCGGTTTTCGTTCAGCACAGTGTTTGTCCAGCTTCCTGGAAAGCGTAACCGCTGCCGTACCTGCCAATCCCGCTATTAATCCTACTCCCAATGCCATGCCGGCCTGTGCCAAACCGCTTTTATTGTAACCCATTTTTCAAGATTTTGAGATGAATAGAATATAATTATTAACCTTTTTAACAGTTGAAAAATGTATATTGATTACGTGCAATGGCAGGTTAAGGAATTTTTAACAACTTAATGCCTAATGAGATTGCTTCACCCCGCCATCCTCTCTTAAGCCCGCGCAGTGAGGTTCGTAGATATGTCACAAGATTGTTTCACTCTATTAGGCATGTTCGTTCACAACAGCGAAATTCGTCGCTTCGCGTCATTGCGAGGAAGGTACCTGCCTTTGCAGGCAGGCGACCGAAGCAGTCTCATAATCACATTGCATCAAATATCTGTAACGAGATTGCTTCACTCCACTGCGTTCCGCTCGCAATGACGAGAGCAAAAATTTGGATTGCACGCTATCTGACCGGTATGCTGGTTAATGCTGTCATAATGATCTCTTTAAAAGGGATTAAAGAATTCCAGAATTTACGATCAATATCCACTTCTTCTTCCCCACTGTCAATAGTTTCACATCGCTGAATAACCCATCCTGCAATCTTGTCTGTAATCGCCATTGGAAATATTCTGGTGGCCAATACCGTAAAATATTCAAAGTAAACGTGTCCCCATATCTCTATTATCATCGAGTCATCCGAAATCTGCAATGTTTCATGATACTTCTTGAAATAATCTTCTTTAATCAACTTGACCAATTCCTGTGTACCGCGTTCCAACTCTTCAGATAAAAGGTATTCCAACTCTTTATCATTAATTATATGGACAATCTTAGGGCTAAATGAAACCCTAATCGTATAATTTATGATGAGATATTCCTTTTTCATCTGTTTAGCCTGAGATGTTCAAAAGTCCGCCAGTATTTATCTTTGTAAATATCATATAAAAAATCCACGCTGCCCTTATACGAGACAGTTAGTTGATGTAATATTTTGGACGGTTTTCTGAAATCTTTGCACGCGTAATAAATCTCCCGGATATTGTCTGAAGTTTGCCTGCCTATATTCAAATAACCGTCAGCATCCTTTAATTGGTTTGAAATATCTTCCTCAAAAGTGTTAAGTAAATCATGAGTATTATCATCCGGCATACCTGTTTTATTATTTCCTTCGTATCTGATACCGATTTTCAATATCCAGGGATGAGAAGCCTTTCTGTCCCAGTCCAATAAAGCAGTGTTTACAATAGCAATAATCGGTTTGCCGTTTTGCAACATACCCTCCATCGTGGCATATTTATCATTCACTGTATCATGCCTGGTTCCTTCATACTTTTCCAGGAATTCTTTTTCCCTCCAGGTTAAAAAATCTTTCATCTTTGAAGCCGGTACCGGTTCTTTTTTTGCCTGTGCCGGCCCAATGACTGTCAGATTGTCTATTGTGTTGATAAAATTTAATTCACCCAAATAGTTGTCCAAAAAAATAAATGCTCCACCGGAAAATATTTCTTTGGCTTCTTCCTTATAATCTTTATGAATGATGGTAATATCTATTTCATCCGGGTAATCAGCCAGCTCATTGGAATAAAATGACAGGGTCTCGCCGTTAAAGGTATAGCCCTTCATCTGAACATTACAATCTTTGATATCGCTCGCCTGTTTCAACGCTGTAAACTTCCATCCCTTCATAACAGGCGCTGCACGCACAAGATCTTCCACAAAAAC
>SCQV01000287.1 GCA_004299085.1 Chitinophagaceae bacterium
TTAAGCCCTTTCTTCAGCTTTTACGTCAGCGGTGATGATAAGAACAGTACCATGAACGTTGCGCATTTTGATCAGGGTGGATTGGGATTACCTAATCGTGATTATTATTTTAACAAAGATTCTGCCACTATCAAAATAAGAAATGCTTATCAGCAATATATAACTAAGATATTAGAGCTGGCAGGCTCCAGTACTGCTGATGCACGAGAAGCAAGCATTGCCGTTATGAATTTGGAAACTGCTTTGGCCAAAGTTTCCAAATCTCCGGTTCAATTGCGTGACCCGATTGCCAATTATCATAAAATGACCGTTAGGCAATTGGCCAAAGATAATCCGGCAATAAGTTGGCAGGGGTTATTCAAATCCATGCTGATTAATGAAGATACAATATTAGTCGGACAGCCTGCATTTTATAAAGGATTGGCATCTGTTTTCAATTCAGTACCCTTAAATGATTTAAAAGATTATGTACGTTTCCATTTTATAAGCCATTTTGCGCCTTATTTGAGTAATGATTTTGTACAGGCAAGGTTTGATTTCGCGAAATTATTAACCGGCCAGGAAGAAATGGAACCACGCTGGAAAAGAATGTGCCGCATGGTGGATGATAATCTTGGAGATGCTTTAGGGCAATTGTATGTGCAACGTTTCTTCCCCGCTGAATCCAAAAAGAGAATGATAGAATTAGTTAATAATCTCCAACAGACATTTGCAGAAAGAATTCAACAGTTGGATTGGATGAGCGACTCTACCAAAGTAAAAGCGCTTGCAAAGCTGCACGCTATGGTGAAAAAGATCGGTTATCCGGATCATTGGAAAGATTATTCATCCGTGAATATCTCCAAAGATTCGCTGATTGCTGATCTGAAGAATTGCGGGCATTATGCCTATGGGTATAGCATCAATAAAATAGGAAAACCGGTGGATAAATCAGAATGGGAAATGACGCCGCCGACTGTGGATGCATATTATGATCCCACACAAAATGATATTAACTTCCCGGCTGGTATTTTGCAACCGCCTTTCTTTTATGCGAATGGGGATGATGCGCTTAATTATGGCGCTATTGGTATTGTAATTGGGCATGAAATGACGCATGGTTTTGATGATGAAGGGCGCCATTACGATGCGAATGGAAATTTAAAAGACTGGTGGACGCCGGAAGATGCCAAACGTTTTACAGAGAAAGCAGATCTAATTGTGAAGCAGTATGACGGCTATACTGTATTGGATAGTTTGCACATCAATGGTCATCTGACTGAAGGAGAAAATATCGCGGATATTGGTGGCGCTGCCATTGCGTATGCGGCTTTTCAAAAAACTGCAGAAGCGCATAAAGATACTTTGGTAGATGGTTTTACGCCCGATCAGCGTTTCTTCCTTTCATTGGCTGCGGGAGTTTGGCGGGTGAAATATCGCCCTGCTATCCTGAGAACCATGTTGTTGAATAATCCGCATTCGCCGGCGGAATATCGTACTATTGGCCCGTTTTCAGATAACCTTGGTTTTTATAAAGCTTTTAATGTAAAACCAGGTGATAAAATGTATCGTCCGGATAGCATCAGGGTGAGCCTTTGGTGATAAAAAGAATGTGAAGGACGAATGACAGATCAATGCCATTTAGTTAATAAAAGGACTGAATCCGTTTGACATCAAAATAAAGTATAATCGTAACAGTGATAAAGATATTCACAAAACACCTGTAGTTTGGAAGAAGAATAGACAATAAACCAATATTCACGTTCAAACAAATAAGAAGATAAGCGCGCTTCTGATTGATACCGGTTTGTGGGTGGACGCAAATGAGCAGGACAATGTTTGGAATGCGGAGAAGAGGTAAGTAGAAGGTGGTTGGTAGTAGGTAGTAAATGGTATGCAGTAAGCAATAAGTGGTAAATTGCAAATAGTAAGCAATAACCGTCAACCATCAGCCATAACCGGAAGCGCTATTCCTGTTTCTTTTCCCTATCTTTGCCGCTTATTTTATTTATTTCTTATGGCGGTTATAAAACCTTTCAATGCATTAAGACCCAGGGCTGAACTGGCTTCCAAAGTGGCTTCCCGTCCTTATGATGTGCTTAGCAGCCGTGAAGCGCGGGAAGAGGCGCGGGACAATCCATATTCATTTTATCATGTTTCAAAATCAGAAATAGATTTACCCGAAAACGTAGATGTCCACGATAAAAAAGTCTATGAAAAAGCTAAGGAAAATTTAGATTCTCTTATCCGCCAGCAGATATTTTACCTTGAGAATAAGCCGTGTTATTATATTTATAAGCTGGTGATGCATGACGTTTCGCAGACCGGCCTGGTTTGCGTTTCTTCGGTGACAGATTATGAGAATGGCGTTATTAAAAAACATGAGCTTACCCGTCCTGAAAAAGAAAAGGATAGAATTAATCATATCCTGACGACTGGTGCCCAGACCGGTAATGTTTTTCTGGCATATCATTCAGTGAACGAAATTGATAGTCTGATAAATCAATGGCAGGCAAGTCATGCACCGGTTTATGAGTTTATGTCCATGGATCATATTCAACATAGCATCTGGGTTATCAATGAAGATAAAATGATAGCTCAGATTACGGATTTATTTTCAGAAAAGGTACCTTTTACTTATATAGCAGACGGACATCACAGGGCGGCCTCGGCGGCTAAAGCGGCAAAAGAATTGAAAGACCGGGAAAAGGAAAAAGATAACGATGCGGCAGAATTTTTCCTGACTACCCTTTTTCCTGATAATCAACTGCGGATATTGGACTATAACCGCGTGGTCATGGATCTGAATGGAAAAGATAAGGCCGCATTTCTATCTGATTTAGGATATGATTTTACAGTCACCCCCATCGGTAAAACGATTGTTAAACCTGCTGAAATGCATGAATTCGGCATGTATCTTGACGGTGAATGGTATCGCTTAGTGGCTAAAGCCGGCACTTATAAAACGGATCCTATCGGTATTCTGGATGTAACTATTTTACAGAATAATGTATTGGATAAATGGTTAGGAATTAAAGATCCACGTACTGATAAAAGAATAGATTTTGTGGGCGGTATTCGCGGGCCGGAAGAATTGGTAAAACGCGTGGATAGTGGAGAAATGAAAGTGGCTTTTGCCTTGTATCCTGTGAGTATGCAACAATTATTTGACATTGCCGATCAGGGACAGGTGATGCCTCCCAAGTCCACCTGGTTTGAACCTAAGCTGCGGGATGGATTACTTACCCATTTAATTTTATAAAGGCCGATAAAAACCAGGTGTACAGGATATTCCGTAAATTTACAGCCTTATGCGAATCCGTTCAACTTTATTGATGGCATTGTTGATTGTTTGCAGCTTCGGAATTTCCAAAGCACAAACCGGCGCATCCGATCTGTATAATACCGCCTTATCTTTTATGCGCTCCAGTGACTATTCCAATGCGATTTTGGTGCTTAATCACGCCGTGGAATTAGCACCGGAGAATGCTCAATACAGGAAACAACTGGCCTATGCTTATTACCTGAATAATAATTTTCAACAAGCACAAGCAACCATTAAGCAGGTGCTTAACAGTGATGCCGCCGATGTACAAACTTTTCAGATTGCCGGTGATATTTATGTGGCGCAAAATGATCCCAAATCTGCCGAAAAGAATTATAAAAAAGGATTGAAGAAATTTCCTGATGCGGGTGAATTATACAATGAGTTAGGCATTATTTATTATAATGAACGTAAATATACGGATGCATTGCAAACCTGGCTTACCGGCATCAAAGTAAATCCTGATTATGCTTCTAACTTTTATAATGCCGCAAAAATTTATTATTCCAGCAAAGACAAAGTGTGGACGATTCTTTACGGTGAGATATTTATTAATCTGGAACGTTATACCGCCCGGACTGCCGAAATGAAAGGAATATTGCTGGGAGCTTATAAAGATCTATTCACAAATGGAAGTGTGTCAAATGCTCAACCGCCTGCTTTGGAAGATACCAACCAGGCTACTGCGCCTGATTTCAGACAGGCATTTTTAAATGCTTTATCAAAGGGATCGGGAACCATTGTTACACGTGGTATTACACCGCAAACTTTAGTTATGCTGAGGACCCGTTTTATTTTGTCGTGGGATAATTTCTATAAATATCGGTATCCTTTTGCCCTATTTGATTTTCAGCAGCAATTATTAAAAGAAGGGTTATTTGAGGCTTATAATGAATGGCTGTTTGGGCCGGTAAGCAACTTGCCGGATTATAAATATTGGGTAAATAAGCATCCGGACGAAATGCACAAGTTGATCAGCTATCTGAATAATTATTCGCTAAAGCCTCAGCCCGGGCAATATTATCACCAGAAAGGCAAAGTTAATTTTGAGCCTGCCAATCTTCCTCAGTAATTTTGTTTACACCAAAACAATTTGCTATGTTATTTGAAAAGTATCAGCCTATTATTGAAAATGCAGATAAAGCCGGTCATCTGCGTTCATTTTACAGCCAATAT
>SCQV01000288.1 GCA_004299085.1 Chitinophagaceae bacterium
ATTGGAGTAACTTGCAGCTATGCGGAGTTTTTTATTTTCAAAATATGATCCAAGAGCTTCTGGTAAATCACCTTTCGAGCAGTTGTTAAATCTTTTTTTGCAATTGCTTACGTACACCAGTGGAGACGTAGCGGAAGCTTTGCGCTGGCTTACTGAATTGGATAAGGAATACAAATTGAATAAGGACGATTATGGTATTGGAAATTTTATCCAGGACCTGAAAGATAAAGGGTATTTAGATGAAGACCCCGGAAGCGGGCAGATACATATTACACCTAAGACAGAACAAAGCATCCGGAAGCGTTCTCTGGAAGAAATTTTTGGGAAGCTAAAGAAATCGAAAACAGGTAATCATCCTACCTATATTCCGGGCCAGGGTGATGAGCCGAATGCTGATACACGCCCTTACCGTTTTGGAGATACCGTGGAGCAAATTGATTTTACTAATTCTATTCGCAACGCGCAGATCAACCACGGATTACAAAGTTTTCAATTAGCACAGGATGATTTGGAAATCAGAGAAACGGATTTCAAATCACAAACTTCTACCGTGTTGATGATTGATGTTTCTCATTCCATGATATTATATGGAGAAGACCGTATCACGCCTGCGAAGAAAGTGGCTATGGCGCTCAGCGAATTAATCCTTACAAAATATCCGAAAGATACCTTAGATGTGATCGCTTTTGGAAATGATGCATGGCCGATTGAGATAAAAGATTTGCCCTATTTACAGGTAGGGCCTTTCCATACCAATACAGTGGCGGGTCTGGAGCTGGCAATGACTTTATTGCGCAGAAGAAAAAATCCCAATAAGCAGATATTCATGATCACCGATGGCAAGCCTACCTGCCTGAAAATAGGTGGAAAATATTATAAGAATGCATTTGGATTAGACCGGAAAATATTGACACGAACACTGAATCTGGCAGCGCAATGCCGCAAATTGAAAATCCCGGTTACCACTTTTATGGTGGCTACAGATCCCTGGCTGCAACATTTTGTACAGGAATTTACGGAAACTAATCAGGGCAAAGCATTCTTTTCTTCTCTGGATAATTTGGGACAGTTTGTATTTTACGATTTTGAAAGGAATAAGAGAAAATATTTACATTAGGAACAATGAGTATTTGGACAACACCGTTTAACAAAACTATGAGCAAGAATAAACCTTCTAATATAGGAGAACTAAAGAGATCGGGATACATTTCCAGAAATATAAAAGAAGAAGTCAGAGCTAATCTGATTAGTATGTTGGAAAAAAAAGAAACTCCTTTCCCAGGAATTATAGGTTATGAAGATAGTGTAATACCGGATACGGAACGTGCATTGCTTTCACGCCATAACATTCTTTTTCTCGGACTCAGAGGCCAGGCTAAAACGAGAATGGCAAGGCAAATGACGGCTTTATTGGATGAATATATTCCTGTGATTGCCGGTTCGGAAATCAATGATGATCCGTTGAATCCTGTGTCTGCTTTTGCCAAAAAAATAATGGCAGAGCGCGGTGAGGATACACCTGTCAACTGGATACACCGCAGCGAACGGTATGGGGAAAAGTTAGCAACTCCCGATGTAACGGTTGCTGATCTGATCGGTGATATTGATCCGATAAAAGCGGCTAATCTGCATCTCAGCTTTTCAGACGAAGAAGTGATTCATTATGGCATTGTACCCCGTTCTAACAGAGGTATTTTTGTGATCAATGAATTACCTGATTTGCAGGCGCGTATTCAGGTGGCTTTATTTAATATTTTACAGGAAGGCGATATTCAGATACGGGGGTTTAAGCTAAGATTACCGTTGGATATTTTATTTGTATTTACGGCTAATCCGGAAGATTATACCAATCGTGGTTCGATAGTGACTCCGTTAAAAGATCGCATTCAGAGCCAGATTGTTACGCATTATCCAAGGAATATAGAAACTGCCTTGGCCATTACTGCCCAGGAAGCACAAGTATTGCCGGCGCAGATGGAGAAAGTGGAAGTCGCGGATTTAATCAAAAAATTGATAGAGCAGGTAGCTTTTGAAGCGCGTAACAGTGAGTTTGTGGATAAGAAAAGCGGCGTGTCAGCCCGGCTTACCATCACCGCTTATGAAAATGCGGTAAGCGCTGCGGAGCGAAGAATTATTTTGAATAAA
>SCQV01000289.1 GCA_004299085.1 Chitinophagaceae bacterium
CAAATGAAAAAGAGCCGGTGAAATAAATCTCCGGCCCTTTTTGCTTACTAACCCATTAAATTCAAGTCGAAATTACAAAACGGCTTCCTAATGGCAAAGTTTCATTTGTGATTGTTAATAACTTTTTTCTCTCATCCGGGGAAATGGCGACATTCCACGTGTAAAGGCCTTTAATGGATTACTATCTTATTTAATATTTATAATACTGTATATTAATTTATTATATTGAATAAATATTTATATGTATTCTAAGATCCATTAATAAGAAGGAGATTTTACCTCATAATGCAATTTTGTCCTGATACGACAATTTGACATACATCTTTTTTTTACGCATAAACTTTTGAAAGTCAGTGAGAAATAAAATAATGGTACTTTAACTTTTATTTAACAATATTATACATTTTCGCTCATTTTTTACGGTTCCATAGCCATGAAAAGTCCTTTTATCTCTTTTTGCAAATCTCATTTTTGACTATTGCTAAGTCAACCATTATTTGGGAAGTGTCATATTTAGGGCATTCCGCATGCTGCCAGACGGATTGTGCTAAGTCAACCATTATTTGGGAAGTGTCCCACAAAGGCACAAAGCCCACAAACCTGCCTGACGACAAAGGCAGGGGCTCTGCTTTGTGTCCTCCGTGGCTTTGTCCAAAGGACCCCTTGCGGAGTGGAATATCTTTTGCGTCATTTCATTTTTGACATAGCAATAGTATAGTCTTATGTAATATTCATCCAATTCAGGTTTTTCATTCATAGCAGCCATTGCTTATTTGCGCTTAAAAGCTTTTTAAACAACTTTTGATAATTCGTGTTGTTAAAGTAGTTTTACATTTTATTTTTTTCATTATTAAAATTTAACGATTATGTCATTTACACTTCCTGATCTTCCGTATGCTTCCGATGCACTGGAACCGCATATTGACAAGACTACTATGGAGATTCATCATGGAAAACACCATGCCGGCTATGTGAATAATTTAAATAAAGCCATTGCCGGTACACCTTTAGAAAACAAAAGTTTAGAAGAAATTATGAAAGATGCATCGAAGCATCCCGCTGCTGTACGTAACAATTCCGGCGGACATTGGAATCATTCTTTCTTCTGGCCACAGATGGGACCTCATGCAGGAGGCGCTCCATCAGGAAAATTAGCGGAAGCTATCAACAAAACATGGGGAAGCTTCGATAAATTCAAAGAGGAATTTGGTAAAGCCGCCGGCGGACGTTTCGGAAGCGGCTGGGCATGGCTTGGCGTAAAAGATGGTGGTCTTACTATCTGCTCTACTCCTAACCAGGATAATCCTTTGATGGATGTGGCAGAATGTAAATGTAAACCCATTCTCGGTATTGATGTTTGGGAACATGCTTATTACCTGAAATATCAAAATCGTCGTGGAGATTATGTAAATGCATTCTTCAATCTCGTTCGCTGGGACGTGATAGCTGACCGGTACGCAAAAGCAACCGCCTGAGGAATGAGGAATAACGAATAACGAACAAGG
>SCQV01000290.1 GCA_004299085.1 Chitinophagaceae bacterium
CTCTCCCCCCTCTGGAGAGGGTCGGTGAGGAGCATTCTCTCTCCCCTCTGGGGAGGGTCGGTGAGGAGCATCCTCTCCCCCCTCTGGGGGGAGCCGGAGGGGGGCTTAAAGTCCCTCAAATAGGCTGGAACGATATTTACCATTTATCCTCTCCATTATTTAAAGGATTGAATGAAAAAGAGTTTGTTTATTTTGTGCACAGCTATTATGTGGAGAAAAGTATGAATACTATTGCCACCGCCAACTATGGATTAGAATACAGCGCAGCTATTCATAAAGATAATTTTTATGCCGTTCAGTTTCATCCCGAAAAATCTGCTGAAGTGGGAGGAAGAATTATTTCAAATTTTATGAATAATATTCAATAATCAAATTTCACTATTTAATGTTTAACGTTCAACTTTAAACGTAACATTACTTTTATCTTTAAGCTTTTGTCTTTTATCTTTAAACTTTTGTCTTTTATCTTATGATAGTTATTCCTGCCATAGACATCATCGAAGGAAAATGCGTTCGACTTACTCAGGGTGATTATGCACAAAAGAAAGTGTATAATGAAAACCCCTTGGAAGTAGCAAAACAATTTGAAGATGCAGGAGTCGAAAGACTGCACTTAGTGGATTTGGATGGTGCTAAAGCAGGACGAATTATCAACTGGAAAGTGTTGGAGGAAATTGCCGGAAAGACTGCTTTGACGATTGATTTCGGCGGTGGAATAAAAGCTGAAAAAGATATAGAAATCATATTTAATTCCGGCGGTGCTATCGCAACAGTAGGCAGCATTGCAGTAAAAGAGCCGGAAACTTTTTATCAATGGCTTAAGAAATATGGGGGTGAAAAGATATTGTTAGGAGCTGATGTAAAAGGAGAAAATATTTCCATTCATGGGTGGACGGAACAGACCGAAATAAATATTTTTGATTTTTTGAAGCAAAATATAGAAGAGGGATTGCAGCAGGCATTTTGTACGGATATTTCCAAAGACGGATTGTTGCAAGGACCGGCCATAGATTTGTATAAAAAGATTATTCAAAAATTTTCTTCATTAAAATTTATTGCGAGTGGTGGTGTAACTTCCGTTGACGATTTAATTCAATTGAAAGAGATTGGATGCAATGGCGCTATTGTTGGGAAAGCGATTTATGAAGGAAAAATAAAATTGAACGAATTAGTTCAAATAACTTGAAAAAATGACTTTTGTATAGCTTTATTTTTGTTATCCCAAAATTATTAGCTGCCCGGAGATTAAAGCATATTTGAAATATTAATCAATAGCTGGCAACCTAAAATGAAACCTAATGAAAACGGAACAAATTAAGCAACTTTTTGAACAGTTCGAAAATGCCTGTTATGAATATAAAGGTATTGAATGTTGGAGTGCAAGAGAATTACAAAGTATATTTAATTATGCCGAATGGCGTAATTTTCTTAAAATTGTTAACAAAGCAAAAGAAGCCTGCGAAAATAGCGGAACGGATATTTCTAACCATTTTGTTGAAGCCAACAAAATGGTCGAACTCGGTAGTGGTGCAAAGCGGGAAATTGAAGATATGGCACTTACAAGATATGCGTGTTATCTGATTGCACAAAATGGAGATGCGGCGAAGCCGGCTATTGCCTTTGCCCAAACCTATTTTGCGGTACAGACACGAAAACAAGAGATGATTGAAGAACGTCTGCTGGACATAGCCAGAGTGGCTGCAAGGGAAAAATTATCCAAATCAGAAAAGAAATTGTCTGGTATCATATATGAAAGAGGTGTAGATGATAGAGGATTTGCTATTATCCGCAGTAAAGGTGATCAGGCATTATTTGGTGGTTTCGGCACCAATGAGATGAAAAGAAAGTTGCAGGTGCCAGCTAATAGACCCTTAGCTGATTTCCTCCCAACCTTAACTATCAAAGCCAAAGATTTCGCCACTGAACTGACCAGTCATAATATTATTGAAAAAGACTTGAAAGGAGAGAATTTCATTTCAAAGGAACATGTGGATAATAATCTGGCGGTAAGGAAAATGCTAATTGAAAGAGGAGTTAAACCTGAACTGTTACCTTCGGCAGATGATGTAAAAAAGGTGCAGAATAAATTGAGAAAAGAAGAAAAATCAATTCAAAAGACTTCCGGAGGAATAAAAGGAAAATAATGTTAACCAAACGAATCATTCCCTGTTTAGACATAAAAGACGGACGTACCGTCAAAGGAATTAATTTCATAAACATCCGTGATGCAGGTGATCCTGTAGAACTGGGAGCATTATATGCAAGACAAGGCGCTGATGAATTGGTATTTTTAGATATAACGGCAACTAATGAACGAAGGAAAACTTTGGCTGAATTAGTTCAGCGGATTGCGCTTCATGTAAATATCCCATTTACAGTGGGAGGCGGCATCAGCTCTGCGGAAGATGTTTCTGTGTTGCTGCATGCCGGGGCAGATAAAATCTCCGTCAACACGGCTGCATTTAAGAGCCCTTCTCTGATTGGCCGGCTGGCAAATGAGTTCGGTTCACAATGTGTAGTGTTGGCGATAGATACGAAGTTTGAAGAAGGTGATTGGTTCGTATATCTCAATGGCG
This sequence comes from Chitinophagaceae bacterium, assembly GCA_004299085.1. GTDB lineage: Bacteria > Bacteroidota > Bacteroidia > Chitinophagales > Chitinophagaceae > FW021-bin31. The sequence goes on from SCQV01000290.1 coordinate 2,577, forward strand.
GGAGAATAAAAACAGATAAAAAGACTTTTAACTGGGCTAAAGAAGCAGTTGATCTGGGTGCGGGAGAAATCTTGTTGACTTCAATGAATAATGATGGCACAAAGAATGGCTTTGCATTAGATATTACAAAGCAACTGTCGGACAATCTCCCCGTTCCGGTGATTGCCTCCGGTGGTGCTGGAAATATGGAGCATTTTGCAGAAGTATTTCAACAGGCGCATGCCGATGCTGCGTTGGCGGCCAGCATATTTCATTTTAAAGAAATTGAAATACCGGGATTAAAAAAGTATTTAAGAGAAGAAGGAATTGCGGTGAGGATTTAAGAGACATTGTGTTAAATAATCAGAAGATATCTCATTGAAAATGGATCCAAACGATAACATAAAAAATGCCGCCAATCATTTGGCCAATGAACGTACTTTGTTAGCCTGGGTGCGAACCGGAATCGGCATCATGGCATTTGGATTTGTGGTGGTTAAGTTCTCCTTTTTTATCCGTGAAATATCTTTGGTCTTAGGGAAGAGCGTACCGCTCCCGCAATATGGTTATTCGGCTCCTATTGGAATGCTGTTAGTGGCTGCAGGTGCATTGTGTTTACTATTATCTATGTTCAGATATCACCGGGTGGCAAAGCAAATAGACAAAGGAGCGTATCACTATTCACCGGCATTACTGTTCGTGATTGTAACCTTTGTTTTTCTTGCAGGTGTTGCACTAATTATTTATTTGGTAAAAACTACCTAAGTAATTTCCAATATCCACTACCGCTATAGACTATCTAAAGGGACCCTCTAAAAACTCCTTATGCTTAGTGCTCTTTGTGCATTCTTTGTGCCCTCTGTGGTAAAAAAAATATGAAAAAATAGGTTTTTAGAGATTCCCTAAATATAAGCCCATTGCGACTTTCTAAATAATAAAAAGGCGGCTGTTTGATATTTTTTTAGGAACTTTGCGCTCATTTTACAACAAAGTATAAAACAGTGCAAAGAATTTATTTTGATAATGCAGCTACTACCACTTTAAGTAAAGAAGCATTAGACGCCATGATGCCCTATCTTACTGAGAAGTTCGGTAATCCATCTTCCATATATTCCTATGGCAGGGAAACACGCCTGGCAGTGGAAAAAGCCAGAAAAACCGTTGCCGGATTATTACACGCCAATCCCGGCGAAATATTTTTTACATCGGGAGGAACTGAAAGCACGAATACAGCTATCACTACCTCTGTAAGAGATTTAGGCTGTCAACATATTATCACTTCCCCGATTGAGCATCATGCCACAATGCATGTGAGCGAATTTGTTCATAATGACCGCCATGTGAAACTATCTTTTGTAAAATTACTCCCGGACGGACAGGTGGATTTGAACAGTCTCGAGGAGCTTTTGAAAAATAATAAAGCAAAAGCATTGGTTTCACTGATGCATGCGAATAATGAAATAGGTAACTTATTGGATATAGATACTGTGGGCGAATTATGTAAAAAATATAATGCCATTTTTCATTGCGATACAGTGCAAACGGTCGCTCATTATCCTATTGATTTGAAAAAGGCGCAAATTCATTTTGCCAATGCAGCCGCTCATAAATTTCATGGACCGAAAGGAGTGGGTTTGTTGTTTATCAGTGAAGATATTAAAGTCCATCCTTATCTGCATGGAGGAGCGCAGGAACGGAATATGCGGGGGGGAACAGAGAATGTGTATGGAATTGTAGGAATGGCAAAAGCCATGGAAATTGCTCTATCACATTACGAAGAAGATAGTCAATATATTCAGGGATTGAAAGCTTATATGGCTGAACAGTTACAAAAGCATATTCAGGGTATTCATTTTAACGGCGACTGGAACGGAAGAAGTCTTTATACGGTGTTGAATGTTTCTTTTCCCAAAAATGAAAAGACCGAAATGCTGCTATATAATTTAGATATTCATGGAATTTGTGCTTCAGGCGGCAGTGCCTGCAGCTCAGGTGCCGATGTGACTTCCCATGTAATCACTGCCATTAATCCTGACCCCAACCAGGTTCCTGTCCGTTTCTCTTTTTCAGGAGAGAATACCAAAGAGGAGATTGATGTAGTTATCAGGAAACTGAAAGAACTGATTTGATTGGCGTGTTGTATTTTGTTCATGCGGGCTTTACTTTGTGTATCTTGGTGGCTTTGTCCAAAGGTTCAAAGAACTCCTTTGGAAGAGACTCCTATCGGAGTGGGATACCTTTTACGACTGTTTCAAAATTGAGATGACTTGGTGTGATGTTAAGATTAAAGTTTTGTATAAAGATTGCTTCGGTTTCGTACCTCAACCTCGCAATGACGCCATTCCGAGTAGTTAATTTCCCGGAATACCGGGACAAGTTCTTTGAAAATGACAGGATCTGAATCCAATGTTTGGGTTTCTGGCATCATAAAAAATGCGTTAAGAAAATTTAACCGGATGGCG
>SCQV01000291.1 GCA_004299085.1 Chitinophagaceae bacterium
AGTCCATCTACAAACTCAAAATAAAAGATGAATGGAAGACTTCAGAAATCACAAAGAATACGCTCAACCTTTTCAAACTCCTGGGCATAGACTACCTAAATAAGCGGAGTTAGGGTTTAATAAGAAAAAAACCATTAAAGATTTCTATGGAGCATTGAGACGTGGCATTGATGGACTTACCTATCAAAAAGAAATGCGTAATGAAGACTGAGGCGTATTTTGCCGATACGAACGCTTTCCTATATCTGCTCGAGAAAAAGCTTTTATTCTCCCTTTTACAGATGCTCCAAGGCATTTTTCCGTTATTACAGAGGTTGAGCTGTTGGGGTGGCACAAAATCTCCCGCCGGGAAGCAGGTATTATCCTGGAAGCCCTTTCTTTCTGTGTCCGCCATCCTGTAACTGATGCTGTATTGGAGCAGGCTATCAGCATAAAGCAGGCGCAAAAGCTCAAAACAACCGATGCACTTATTGCAGCTACTGCCATTACCCTGCAAATGCCTGTGTTAACAGCCGACAAGGAATTTGCTCCCATAAAAGGGCTGGATATCATTCTTATTGAACTGTAGCTATTCATTTCCTTATTAATTCAAGGAATTGATATAACTATTTATCGTTTCTACAAATATTTCTGGTTCGATATGATACTTTAGTAATCTTGTCAAAATAAGTTGTTCATATCAGGGAAAGATTCCATAGTTCAATTCCGGCAATTGCGGGTGATGGGAGAGAGGCTGGTCGTAAATACCACGCGGTATTACTTTGCCTTGGCTCAAATATTCATCATCATGGTCATATACTTTGATGGTCTTTGCACGAGAACGTGAGTCTAATGATCTATATCCTGCTCAAGCCATATCTCCTCCTTAACCCTACAGGTAAATCCGACTCATGGATGCCCTTAGTGCGCTTTAACCATGCCTTATCCATACTCGACCCATGGAGTAGCCTCCCTCTACTCACTCTCCAACCTTTCAGGCTATTACAGGATGCAGGCATGCCTTTCTCTAACTAATTGATAACCATATAATTAATATTCCAGCTCGCGTTACAATAGCATTTCCCTTGTTTGGTTTGCTTGCGAAAGTCATAACTCCACTTTTTGAGCAAGCGTTTTACCAATCCATGGCTCATCGAAATCTGATACTGCCCGTAAAACAGCTTTACCACTTGCCAAAGCTGCAAACTTTTCCAATAAGCGCCTTCGATTGCCAGCCTGGTAGCTTTCTTTGAATTAAACAGGGTCTTTCTAAAAAAAGAAGAAGTTATTTCGGTATGGTTCCATCGGGTCTTTTATTCTAAACAGTTGAATGCTTAAGCAATGACGCTACTTTTCTTCCCGGATAAACCTTTAAAGCTTCTTCGAGGCATATCATGGCATGGTGAATATCATTTTTATTCAACACATAAGCGAGCCTTACTTCTTGTTTTCCTAACCCGGGTGTGGCATAAAATCCTGATGCCGGAGCGAGCATGACGGTTTGGTTTTCAAAAGAAAATGCTTCCAAAAGCCATTGGCAAAATTTGTCGGCGTCATCAATGGGCAATTGTGCTATGGCATAAAATGCACCGCCCGGCAAAGGACATTTGACTCCTGGAATGTCATTCAGCATTCTTACCAGCAAATTGCGCCTGGAACGATACTCCTCTTTCACCTGATTAAAATAATCTACCGGTAAATCCACTGCGGCTTCCCCTAAAATTTGTGCAAATGAAGGTGGACTCAGCCGTGCCTGCGCAAACTTGATAACACTGTCCAGCACCTGTTGATTTTTGGTAACAAAAGCTCCAATCCTTCCACCACAGGCGCTGTATCTTTTGGAAATAGTATCCAGTACGATCACGTTTTCCTCCATTCCCTCCAGATGCAACGCAGAAAAATGAGCGCCTTCATAACAAAACTCACGGTAAGCTTCATCCGAAAATAAATAGAGATCATGCTTCAGGCATATTTGCCGGAGCGTTTCCAACTCTTCCTGGCTGTATAAATATCCTGTCGGATTGTTCGGATTGCAAATTAAAATGGCTTTGGTCCGCTCGGTAATGAGCTTCTCAAAATCCTTCACAGGTGGTAGCGCAAATGATTTTTCAATGGTAGAAGTAACCGGTTTGATATGTACCTGTGCTTCCATGGCAAAGCCGTTATAATTGGCATAAAAAGGTTCCGGTATTATCACTTCATCATCCGGATTTAAACAACTCATCATCGCAAACAAAATAGCCTCAGAACCGCCGGTTGTAATGATGATTTGCGAATAATCCAAATGAATGTTGAAACGTTGGTAATAGGAGGTGAGCTTTTTGCGGTAGCTTTCGTTACCGGCACTATGACTGTATTCCAGTATTTTAAAAGTAGAATGGCGAACCGCATCCAATATAGGCTGAGGCGTTTCAATATCGGGCTGGCCGATATTCAAATGATATACCTTGATCCCTTTCGCCTTTGTTGCTTCCGCAAACGGAGCTAACTTCCTGATAGGAGATGGAGGCATTTGAATGCCCCTGTGACTGATTTTTGGCATAGCGCAAACTTACGCTATTTTTCCACTTTACCGATTAAATGGAGCTCTAAAGTTTGAGGAATACCTTCGAAATTTACGAATACTGTTTTGTTTACAGGCCCTAGAACTGCCGAGTTATAAGTGGCTTTGATAACACCACTTTTGCCGGGAAGTACCGGGGCTTTGGTCCAGTCGGGCGTGGTACATCCACAACTTGGTTGTGCATTCTGAATGATTAATGGTTTCTCGCTAACGTTGGTGAAATTGAATTCTACGGTAACCGGTTTATTAAGCCGGGCAGTACCAAAATCAACCGTTTCTTTTTCAAATTTTACTGTTCCGTCAAAAGGGGATTTCTTCACGGCCTCCTTTACCTGATCTTTGGTGGCAGACTTAGATTGACCCTGGGCAAAAGCCGTTCCATAGCAAATAAAAAATGCAGCACTGGCTAAAACCAATAGTTTCTTCATGATGTGGATATTTTTTTAATCAAGATTATAAACAAAATCTAAACCAGAATTAATTTACATGCAATATTACTACTAATATTTATATAAATTTTAAGAATTTGAGGCTCCCGGCAGGATAAGGATAGGCATAAGGGATAAGCGGATAAACAACAGGTCAAAATAATGCAGAAATCTGTTCATATTTAAGCATTCATAAAGGAAGATTATGATTCCCTTTGCAGGTAATAAAAAGATATGATTATATGAAGGCATTAGTTTGCATGGCGCCTGGGAAATTTGAATATAGAGAAATAAGCGATCCGGTTTTAGAACAAGATCACGTCATCATAAAAATCTCCCGGATTGGTATCTGCGGAACTGATTTACACGCTTACGAGGGCATCCAGCCTTTTTTTAAATATCCACGTATTTTAGGTCACGAATTATCAGGACAAATAATAGCCGGTAACCATGTTGAGGGATTTGAATTGGGCGAGGCAGTTACTATCATTCCATACTTTAGCTGTGGAAAGTGTATAGCATGCTTGTCGGGGAAGTCTAATTGCTGTGTAAACATTCAGGTCTGTGGTGTACATATTGATGGAGGCATGACGGAATATTTATCGGTACCATCGTACTCATTAGTTCACGGGGATGGCTTGTCCATGAAAGAACTTGCATTGATAGAACCGCAAGCCATTGGAGCTCATGGGATCAGGCGTGCACATTTAAAAGTAAATGAATATGTATTGATAGTAGGTGCCGGACCTATAGGATTAGGTGCGGCTGAATATGCCAGGATAGCCGGCAGTAATGTCATTGTAATGGATATTCAGGAATACAGACTATCTATATGTAAAGAAAAGCTGAGTATTCAGCATGTGATAAATCCTTCTGACGGAGATGTCAGAGAAAAGCTGATGGAGATCACTCACGGGAATATGCCAACGGTTGTCATTGATGCCACAGGTAATCTGAATGCCATTAATCATTCATTCGACTATTTAGCGCACGGAGGCCGCTATATCCTGATAGGATTACAGAAGGGCTTTATTGAATTCAGCCATCCTGAATTTCACAAGCGGGAAGCCACACTTAAAAGCAGCAGGAATGCTACCAGAGAAGACTTTGAGCATGTGATTCAATCAATGAAAACCGGAAAGGCAAATCCGGTATCCTATCTGACAGACAGTGTTAAATTCGATAGGGTACCCGGCAAATTTATTAGCCTGATAAATCATGAAAGCGACGCGGTAAAATCAATGATTGAAATGTATGATGTATAATCACTTGCGGGATAAAGGCGCTTTCAATTCGGATGAAAGATGGTCATATTGATGTTTATATTCAAGTGGGCTCATATTTTTTATTGTTCTGAACTGATGATTAAAATGGGACAGGCTGTTATATCCACAGGAATAACCCACTTCTGAAATGTTCATATTATCTTCTATAAGGCATTTACAGGCTTTCCCAATACGTATTTCCATCAGGAATTGCAGATATGTTTTGTTTGTCTTTTCTTTGAAGAAACGGCAAAATGTATGTTTGCCTACGTTGATCAGTGCAGCTAATTCGTCTATGGTTATTTGATTCTGATAATTGTTAAAAGTGTATTCGAATATAGCACTAAGACGAGCGTTGTCAATACCGTCTGATTTATAGGAAAATCCTTCGGAAACAAGTTTTTGATATTGTTTCTTTTCTGCAATAAGCTGAAGTATCTGGAGAAGATCAAAGAATCTTTTTGAAGGATTTTCTTCAAGCATGGACGACATGATTCCCGCAACTTTTATTTTTGTCTGAGTAGCTAACTTGAGCCCTTTCCCCGACAAAGCAAGCATGGTGCCAATTTCTTTCGTTTCGGGTAATTCAAGAAACCCTTTACCGAAAAGTTCTTTGGGAAATAATACTACTATAGCTTCTCCGGGTTGTTTATCTCTCTCCATAATGTAAGAATAATCATGCCGGAAAGAATGGGGTAAATTAGGCCCAAGTAAAATAATATCACCGCTTTTGAATGGGCCTACATAGTCTCCGACGAGCCAGGTACCCATGCTTCGCTTGATAAAGAGCAGCTCAAAGTCGGGATGATAATGCCAGTTATTTTTCATTTTGGTGCCGATGTCCTTTCGAACAATGAAAGAAGATTCGGGTTCGGGAATTGCTTTACGTAAGGCAGGTTTCATAATAAATACATTTTGGCTTAACTTTTAATTGTGTAAATATACTGCTTTTCCTTTCACAATATTATTGAAATAAGCCGGGATTATAGCGACGTAAACTTTAAATAGTCAATTTACAACAAAAAACTGCGCTGAAAGAGACGATATAGCGGTTTTTTAGAATTTAGCTTTGTGGATTCGGTTACTTTCATAATATACGGAGTACCAGGTAGCTCATACTGTATGTCCATAGTGAAATGCGTATCCTGTACGACTTCTGCGTCCAGATATGTCGTCCGGCCCATGAGCGAAGGAGTATTTGACTTTGATTGTTAACTTAAATCAATATGAAAAAGCATTTTTTAATATTTTTATTTTGCTTTGCTTGCCGGTATGGGTTTGCCCAGGGAAATCATGAAATATATTGGCAATCGCTCAAGGACAGTGCTTATAAGTATGATCCCTCCTGGAGCTCCCTCAAACATTATACGGTACCGGCATGGTTCCGGGATGCAAAATTCGGGATCTTTATTCATTGGGGAGTCTATGCTGTGCCGGCCTTCGGAGGTAATTCGTATGGTGAATGGTATCCTTATAATATGTATAGAAAGGGAACTAAGGTCTTTGAACATCATGTAAGCACCTATGGTACACAAGATACATTCGGCTACAAAGATTTTATACCGATGTTTAAGGCGGATAAATTTGATCCGGATGATTGGGCCCGCCTGTTCAAAGAAGCCGGTGCTAAATACGTAGTGCCGGTTGCCGAACATCATGACGGCTTTGCCATGTATAAAACGTCTTTATCCAGATGGAATGCGGTTGATATGGGGCCGCATCATGATATAATTGGTGAGCTGGCTGAAGCTGTTCGCAAAGAAGGAATGATTTTCGGGCTGTCTTCGCATAGAGCGGAACATTGGTTTTATTTTTATAACGGCAGATTGATTAATTCGGACGTAAATGATCCTAAGTACAGTGATTTTTACGGTCCTGCGAAAAAAGGGGGATATGATTTTCCAAATCATGAAATGACCACTGAATTTTTGAATGATTGGTTGTTAAGATGCATAGAATTAGTGAATGAGTATCATCCTCAACTATTTTGGTTCGATCAATGGATAGAAAGGGACGGATTTCAACCTTATCTGAAAACTTTTGCCTCCTATTATTATAATCATGGACTTCAATGGCATCAGGGAGTAGTGATCAATTATAAATACAATGCCTTTCCCGACAGCGCCGGCGTACTTGATATAGAACGCGGCAAGCAGGCTGATATTCGGTCATTACCATGGCAGTCTGATGATGCGGTCTCGTATAATTCATGGGGTTATATTAAAGGATTACGTTATAAAAGCGCCCAGTACCTGATAGATGAATTAATAGATATTGTAAGCAAGAACGGGAATCTATTACTGAATATAGGTCCCCGTGCTGACGGGACTATCCCTGAAGAGCAAAGGCAATTGTTGCTGAGTATAGGGGAGTGGCTTAAGGTAAACGGGGAAGCTATCTATGGAACGCGGCCCTGGGTAATATTCGGCGAAGGCCCTGCAAAAAGCATCGGCGGGGATCATATTGACAAGGATGTGAAGCCCTTTACTTCCAGGGATATCAGGTTTACAACCAAAGGGGGCTCGCTCTATGCTATCGTAATGGTAATACCCAGGGGAAAAATAACGATACGATCCTTGTCGGATGAAAATCCCGACAGGAAGATCGCATCGGTGATGCTGGTGGGGAGCAATGAAAAAGTGTCATGGTCGCAAAATAAAGAAGGCCTGACGATAAAGCCTTCTGCTCGGTATCCCTCAGACTATGCGGCAGTTTACAGAATAGCATTTAAAAAAGATATTAAGCTAAGCAGCATAAATGTATCCGCGCTTAAATAAAATGCCGGAAAAAATAATGGAGAGCCTGTGCGGATCTCACATTTATTTCAGGAAGGAAATAAATGTTTTTCTTGTATGCAATTTAAAATACCGGTAAAAAACTTCCGCAGCTCTTTCCTTTGATGTGATTGTCCGTTCACTCTTATCCGAAATAAACCGAATGACTTCGTTCATTTGGATTTCCTTGTGCTCTTTGATAAAATTCCAATTGCCGAAATAATTACCGGTAGTGTATTCAATATATGTGATTTGTATTTCAGGGTGTTTATGAAACTTATCATAGAAATAGGAAAGTCTGTTTTTTGGGAAATGATATAGTTCTTCTTTAATCTTTGAAAGTTTAAAGAAAATAGTTTTCATTTTTATTTTCATAAATTTTATTCTTTTTTCTATAGATGCCGAACCCAGAGAATATTTTTTTGATAATGCTGAAGATGTCAAAATCGGACAAATAATTGCTAATATTAATATTACATCTATCCTTATGAGCGGCTAATTTTGTTTCCGTATTAAATGGATAATTAATAAATGATTTAAATAATTATTATGAAAAGGATTATTCTTTTACTAGGAATTTTTACAGGTTGTTTTGCTTTCTGCAGCGTTGCCCTTTCCCAGCAACGACAAATAAATGGGACTGTGGTCAGCAGGGAGGGTAAACCCATTCAGGCCGCTACCCTGCAAATAGTTGGAACCACTATAGGTACCACTACGGATGAAAATGGCCATTTTATTTTGGAGGCCTCTCCCGGACAAAAGCTGAAAGTATCCTCTATAGGCTATGAGGCGTCCATTATCTCAGCAGATGCTCGGCTTTCCTATAAGATAGTTCTCACCTCTTCAGGTAAATCACTTGGAGAAGTTGTGGTTACTGCCCTGGGAGTAAAAAGGGAAAAGAAAGCCCTCGGTTATTCGGTACAAGAATTACAAGGTACTGATGTGAATATAGCAAAAGCTCCTGATTTAATTAATTCCCTTTCTGGAAAAGTGGCGGGACTTCAGGTGACAAGCGGAGGAAGTGCAGTGGGAACCTCCTCAAGGATAACGATCAGAGGAAGCTCGTCCTTCGGTGATAATTCTCCTCTTTTTGTAATTAATGGTGTTCCGGTGCTGAATTCATCCTCCGACTTAGATGGCGGAGGTGGAGTTGACTGGGGAGATCTGACTTCTGATATAGATGCCAATAATATAGCCTCTATTTCGGTTCTCAAGGGGCCAACTGCAGCAGCCTTATACGGAAGCCGGGCGGCAAATGGTGCTATTTTAGTTACTACTAAAGACGGGAGCAATCTTAACAGGCGCCTCGGCGTGGATTATTCTTTTTCTTATGTCCTTAATAAGCCTGTGAATATATTAAGATGGCAGAATCAATATGGAGGAGGACAGGACGGTGAGGAGTTTATATGGAAAAGGGATCATCCTGAAATGTCCTATCAGGATTATGCTAAAAAATATTCCTATAATTATGTGGATGGAAATGGAGGAGGCGTAAATGATGCGAATCCAGTTTCATGGGGACCGAGATTAGATGACGGGCTTAAGTTGGACCAATGGTCAACGGGACCTAATAGTCCATGGATATCCAGGCCGGATAATTACAAAGATTTTTTCCGTACAGGGAGTACGATGGAACATAGCATTGCAGTCTCTTCAAATGGTGAAAAAGCATCCGGAAGATTGGGTTTTACCAGATCTGATATTTCCGGAATACTTTGGAATACCGATCAATCTCAGAATTCATTGGAAACAGGTATTACACTGACTCCTTCAAAAAAATTAACTGCTAATGCAAATCTGACTTATTTGAAAAAAGAGAGCACAATTCCTCTTATAGGTTATTCGGGCGCAGGAATATATTACGGTTGGGTTCAGCGGGATTTTGACACTAAATATTCCTGGGATCAATTCAGTAAGCAGGGAAATAAAGGGTTTATGTTCCCTTTTCTGGATAATCCTTATTACTCTCTCATCAATACAAACACCCTGTCGAGAAACAGGTTATTTGGAGATGCCAAGATCAATTATCAAATCTTTGACTGGCTGAGTGCTACCGTAAGAGTTGGTACGGATTTTTATAATCAGTATAACGAAAGTATTACGCGTGCGGGAGACGTTGCTAATGTAAGCACAGGAAAAGGGGGCCAGTATAGTTTAACAAGCATACAAAGCCAGGAAACAAACGCAGATTTCATTTTAAATTTTAATAAGAAAATAAACGAAAGATTTAGTATAGACGGCTTGGCCGGAGCCAACTATAGGGATAATATTTACAAAAGTATGTGGATGTACGCTCCTGATCTGACGGTTCCTGATTTCTTTGCCATTTCAAACGTAAAAGGTACTCCGAGCGTTAATAATTATCTTTCACATAGAAGAACAAACGGCATTTATGGATCGGTAAATTTTTCTTATAATAATTATCTTTATCTGGGTCTTACCGGACGCAATGACTGGAGTTCTACTTTGCCGCCCAATTCCTGGTCATATTTTTATCCGTCTGTGAGCCTTTCATTCATTTTTACTGATGCATTGGGTATCAAATCTGATGTGTTGTCTTATGGCAAGATCCGGGGAAGCTGGTCGGAAGTGGGGCAGGATACAGGTCCTTATCAATTAAATAAGACTTATTCAATAGGAAACTTTGGAGGGGTATCCGTTTTTTCTCCTACCGGCACTCTCCCTCCTCTCAATCTTATGCCTCAGAAAACTAAATCTTTTGAATTTGGTACCAATCTGCGGTTTTTTAATAACCGGATAGGCCTCGATGTGACCTATTATGATCAAAAAACGACCAATCAAATATTATCGGTACCTATTTCGATTGCAACAGGTTATGGATCAGAACTGATCAATGCAGGTGAAATTGAAAATAAGGGAGTGGAGGTAATGCTGACCGGAGATATTTTAAAGAACCCAAATGGAGTTTCATGGGACATATCCATTAACTGGGCGAAGAATAAAAATATAGTGAACAAGCTTTATCATGGAATAACAAATTATATTATGGGAACAGGCCCGGGAGGAATTGCCGTAGCGGGAATTCCGGGACAACAATGGGGTGTTCTATACGGAGTAGGGTATGTGCGGGACGCGGGAGGTAATATTGTGATTGATGACAACGGTGTTCCGCTGACTTCAAATACTCCTAAAATATTAGGAAATACTTCTCCTAAATGGATAGCCGGGATTCAGAACAATTTTTCATATAAAAATTTTAACCTTAGTTTCCTTTTAGATTCCAGGTGGGGTAGCCAATTCTTCAGTACTACATTGTGGCATGGATATTCTACGGGTACCGCCCCTGTCACAGTGGCGAATAATGTCAGGGAGACGGGTATCATTGTAAAAGGAGTTACCGCAGATGGTAAGCCAAATACCAAGCGTATTTCGGCTCAGGACTACTTCGAAGGTCCATGGATGTGGAATAATGAAGAATATCCCATTATAGACGGGACTTTTATTAAATTAAGGGAAGTATCGTTGGGATATTCTTTTAATGTAAGCAAAGTGAAATGGTTATATTCATTGAGGTTGTCTTTTATTGGAAGAGATCTGGATATCTTATATAGAAGTAAAAAAGCAAAAGAAAACGGCATCGATCCTGAAACCGGTTTTGGCGGGGGCAGCGCAGGTGTTGGGTGGGAGGATTATCAATTGCCCACCACTGCAAGTTATGGACTGAAGCTTAATATTGGCTTTTAAGATAAATATTCTTTAACATAGTAAAGCTAATAAAATGAAAAATATATTTAAATTGAGATTCATTGCCGCCTTCATTATATTGATATTGTCAGGATCATGTACAAAGGATTTTATAAAGATCAATACAAATCCTAACTCTCCGACTTCCGTACCGGCAAGCAATGTATTGGGACAAGGCATTATTTCTACCGCCGGTTCTCTATTCAACACTAAAATGGACCTGTATTATGCCGGGTCTTATTCAGGAATGTCAGCAAGTCTTGGAGCGGGTAACGGAGATTATGAATTCAGAGTTGATATAAACAACAGTTGGTGGTCGCGATTATATTCCTGTATGAACGACTTTGTGAGTGCAGATAGTTTAGCCAGCAAGGAGGGCAATACTATTCTGGAGGCTGTTGCTTTAACAATGAAAGCATATACGGCGCAAACTACGACTGATATGTTTGGTGCAATCCCTTATTCGGAGGCCTTTGAAACGTCTAAAGGGATCATCTATCCTAAGTACGATAGCCAGCAGGATGTATATAAGGCCATTTTAAGTGAATTGAAGACAGCAGCGGATATTTTTAATAACGGACAAGGGGAAATTGGAGAAGGGGATTTTATTTTTCATGGAGACGTTTCTAAATGGAGAAAATTTTGCAATTCAATCAGGTTGAGAGCGGCTATGAGAATATCCAATGTGGACCCTGAAACTGCAAAATCTGTGGTCACGGAAATATTGGGAAATCCTGCCAACTATCCTGTGATGGCAAGCAATGATGATAATGCTTATTTATATTATCCCGGTGGTTCCTTTAAGGATTTATGGAATTCTGATTCACAGGTTGGGAATGAAACATGGGGATGGTATAGATTGAATGATGTTTTAATTAGTACACTTAAGATGTTTAATGATCCCAGGTTGCCTGTCTATGCATTGCCTAATATCTGGGGGATTTATAATGGATATAAGTTTGGCCCTGCTCAACGTAGCGATACGATGAATAACAGCAACAATTTGTCAAGGATAGGAGACCGGTTTGCTAATGATCCCCAGGGCTTTTCCCCTTTTATGAACTGCGCGGAAGTTTATTTTATGCTGGCGGAAGCTTATGAACGTAATTTGGCTTCCGGAGATGCACAAGAGGCATACGAAAATGGTATTAAAGCGTCAATGGAAGAAAACGGTGTGAATACTTCCGGCATTAATCAATTCCTGGCGGAACCAGGCATTGCCTGGAATACAGGCACGACAAGTAATTTGGATAAAATTTATCTTCAGGAATGGGTTTCTCTTTTCAAACATAGCCTTGAAGCCTGGTGTGTGGCAAGGAGAACAGATGTACCTCTTATGACAAATATTTCACAAGATTATGCGGGCAAGCATAACAGGCCTCCTTTCAGATTTCCGTATCCTAACTCCGAGATAACTTTAAATGTCCATTTTCCTAAAGATGTGAATAGTGTGGATATTTTTTGGGGAGATCAATTGTGGTGGGATACCAGAAAGAATGTTCATTGATTAAAAGATACAGCAATAGTTTATTAAATCATGTAATAGGTAACTTATGGATAAGGGGATAAAAAGAATATTGTTAACCCTCGGGTGTAGTATGATGGTTTTATTTGGGTATGGTCAATATAAGGATGATATACCCGACAATATTCAAAATAAATCTTTTGATCCTTATACCCTTTTATGGTACACCTCACCGGCTTCAAGGTGGAACGATGCATTGCCTGTAGGGAATGGCAGATTGGGAGCCATGGTATTTGGCGGCGTAGATGCAGGGCGCATTCAATTGAATGAAGATACTTATTGGACCGGTGGTCCTTATTCCTCCGTAGTGAAAGGCGGATACAAATATCTGCCCGAAGTGCAACAACTGGTCTTTAAAGGGGAATGGTGGAAAGCGCAAAAATTGTTCGGCAGAAAGTTAATGGGTTATCCGGTTGAACAACAAAAATATCAGTCTTTAGCCGATTTGGTATTGTTTTTTGATCATGAAGGGCAATATCAAAAATATCATCGTTGGCTTGATTTGAAAACAGGAATTGCCGGTATTCAATATACTGCTAATGGGATTACGTATAATCGTGAGGTATTTGCTTCAGATCCAGACCAGGTGATTGTGGTAAGGCTGACTGCTGATAAGCCTGGGAGCATCTCCTTTACAGCCAATCTCCGGGGTGTAAGAAATCAGGATCATTCAAATTATGGAACTGATTATTTTGAAATGAACGGTGAAGGAAATAATCAATTGGTCTTAACAGGTAAATCAGCCGATTATCTTGGTATCAAAGGGAGAGAGAAATATGAAGCCAGGATTAAAGCTGTTCCCGAAGGTGGAACGATGACAATCAGTGAGGATACCCTGTTTATTAAAAATGCCAATGAGGTCACTCTTTATTTTGTCGCTGCCACTAATTTTGTCAATTACAAGGAGGTGAGTGCAGATCAGCATGCCCGGGTGATGGCTTACCTTGACGAATTCAGCCATAAATCGTATCATGATATCAGAGAAACGGCTATACGGGATTACCAAAATCTGTTTGGAAGAGTTAAATTAAATCTTCCGCTGACAGCGGGTTCTTTTCTTCCTACGGATGAACGATTAAAGAACAGCAAAAAAGCCTCCGATCCCGCCTTAGCAGCTTTGGCTTACCAGTTCGGAAGGTTTGTGCTCATTACTTCCTCTCGTCCGGGTACACAGGCAGCTAACCTTCAGGGGATTTGGAATGAAGATTCAGATCCCATGTGGGATTCCAAATACACGACGAACATCAATACGGAAATGAACTACTGGCCTGTAGAATCAGCTAATTTATCGGAATGTGCACAGCCCCTGATTCATTTGGTGGAGGACCTGACGGATGAAGGGGCTAAGGTGGCCAGAGAGCATTATGGATGCCGTGGCTGGGTGTTTCATCAAAATACGGATTTATGGAGAGTGGCAGCTCCAATGGATGGCCCTACCTGGGGTACATTTACTGTGGGTGGAGCTTGGCTTACCACCCATTTATGGGAGCATTTTCTGTTTACAAGAGATACAGCCTATTTGAAAAAAATATATCCGGTAATCAAAGGATCCGTACAGTTTTTTATGGATTTTCTTGTAAAGCAGCCGGGAAGTGACTGGCTGGTGACAAACCCTTCTACTTCACCCGAAAACTTCCCCGAGCGACCGGGCAACAAACCTTTTTTCGACGAGGTAACGGGTGGTATCCGCCCGGGTACTAATATTTGCGCAGGCTCTTCTATTGATATGCAGATACTGCACGATTTATTCGGCTATTATATTCAGGCAACAGAAGTACTTGACACAGACCATAATTTTGCCGCTAAAGTATCGGAATCCAGAAAAAGATTGCTTCCGCCTCAGGTAGGTAAAGATGGCATGTTGCAGGAATGGGCACAGGATTGGGGACAGACCGAAGCGCATCATCGCCATCTCTCTCCTTTATATGGATTATACCCTGGAAATGTATTTTCTTCTGCTGAAACACCCCGGTTGATAGGGCCCTGTAAAGCATTGCTGGAGCAAAGAGGCGATGAAAGCTCGGAATGGTCAAGGGCGTGGAAGGTATGCTTATGGGCACGTTTAGGTGACGGCAACAGGGCAAATAGCATCCTGACGGGCTATTTTAATGAAGGATGCCATTCCCAACTTTTCGCGGGTATGTCAGATGGAAGAGTAATGCAGATAGACGGTACCATGGGTGTAACTGCCGGAATAACAGAAATGATCATACAGTCACAACAAGGCATTATAAGGCTTTTGCCGGCATTACCTGATGTATGGAGTAAGGGAGAGTTTAACGGGGTATGTGCAAGAGGAGCGTTCGAGATAAATATGCAATGGGCAAAGAAGCAGATTATCCGGGCCGAAGTCCTTTCAAAAGAAGGAGGTATATGCCGCATTAATGCAGGACGCGCCGTGCAGGTAACTCATAACGGAAAAAGAATACGCACAAAAAAAATGAATGACGGCTCCATAGTCTTTACAACTCTAAAAGGAAATACATACCTGCTTAATTAAATAATACATCCAAACGGAATTGATGAAAACAAAAATCTTTTTTTCAGCCTGTTTTATCTTACTTAGCTTTGTCTGCCCATTTGCGGCTCGCGGACAACATGCTGTCTTGACACTACGGGATATTTATTCAAACAACATTTATAGTTCAAAAGGCTTTGGACCGGTCAGGTGGATGAAAGATAATACCGGTTATTCTACGCTCGAAAGAAATGAACAATATGGCGGAAACGACATCGTGAGATATGATGCTGAAACAGGTAAGAGGACGGTACTGGTTTCTGCCAAGCAGTTGATACCTGCAGGAGAGACTACTCCTCTGAACGTCGAAAATTATAGTTGGTCGGACGATGATAATGAGCTGCTGATATTTACAAATACAAGACGGGTATGGAGATATCATACACGCGGCGATTACTGGGTACTGAACCTTAAATCGGGCAAACTGCAGCAACTTGGCCTGTCGGTGAAACGTACCACCATGATGTTTGCGAAATTCTCACCGGATGGATCCAGGGTTGCGTATGTAAGCGAGCAAAATATTTATGTGGAATATCTGACCACAGGAAGGATCAAGCAAATAACGTTTGATGGAGGCAAAAATATTATCAACGGTACTTTTGATTGGGTCTATGAGGAGGAATTGGACGATAGGGATGGTTTTCGATGGAGCCCTGATGGGAAATATATTGCCTATTGGCAATCCGATACGAAAAATATAGGTACATTCTATTTAATTGATAACGTTGATTCCCTGTACTCAAGGCCTATTCCGTTACCTTACCCCAAGGTCGGAACAGCTCTTTCGGCTGTGAAGATTGGTGTCATTCCTGCTTCAGGTGGTAATACGAAATGGTTCAATATACCTGGTGATCCTGCGAATAACTACCTTGCCCGGATAGATTTTATTCCCCATTCAAACGAGGTGATGATCCAGCAACTGAACCGAAAGCAGGATACAAATAAAATCTGGATCGGCGATATTTCATCCATGAAAATAAAAAATATATTGACCGATAGGGATCCTTGTTTTCTGGATGTACATGATGATATACGTTGGTTTGATCATGAAAAATATTTTACATGGACAAGCGAGCGGGACGGATGGAGGCATTTGTATAAAGTTTCCAGAGACGGGAAGGAAATAGAGTTGATAACCAAAGGTGATTTTGATGTAGTAAACATTAATTGTATTGATCCCACAGGTGGATTCGTTTATTACATAGCTTCTCCGGAAAACTATACACAAAGATATCTTTACCGAAGCAGGATGGATGGAAAAGGTGGTGCTGAACGAGTGACGCCTGAAGATATGAAGGGAGAGAGCAGTTACCAGATTTCTGCGAATGCAAAGTGGGCCATTCAAATGTTCCAGAATGTTACTACCCCACCGGTGTATTCGTTGATCAGCCTTCCCAGTCATTCTGAAGTAAGGGTATTAGAAGATAATCATGAATTAAAAGAGAAGTATGAAAACCTTGGCTTAAATTCTAAAGCATTCTTTAAGGTAAATATCGGAGAGGTGACGTTGGACGCATGGATCATAAAACCCCGTGGTTTTGATCCTCAGAAGAAATATCCGTTACTTTTTTACGTATATGGCGAACCTGCAGGCTCTACGGTGCAGGACGATTGGGAAGGCGGCGACCTCTGGCATCAGTATATGGCGCAACAGGGATGTGTGGTAATCAGCATTGACAACAGAGGTACAAAAACACCGCGTGGAAAGGCATGGCGTAATTCCATTTACGGCCAAATAGGTATTCTGGCTTCACAGGATCAGGCAAAAGCGGCGCTTAAGATATTTAAGATGTTTCCGTTTATTGATACTTCCAGAGTGGGAATATGGGGCTGGAGCGGAGGAGGCCAAATGACCCTTAATTGTATATTCAGGTATCCGGAAATTTATAAAACAGGCCTGGCAGTTTCATTTGTTTCGGATCAGCGGCTTTATGATGCAACCTATCAGGAGCGATATATGGGATTGCTCAGTGAAAATGCCAAAGGATATCATGATGGTTCGCCAATTAATTATGCCCGAAACCTGCAGGGAGAATTAATGATTATACATGGAACAGCCGATGATAACGTTCATTATCAAAGCTTTGAAATGTTGGTCAATGAGCTGATAAAAGATAATAAGCTTTTTTACATGATGTCTTATCCAATGCGTTCGCACGGCATTTATGAAAGGGAAAACACTTCCCTTCATTTGCGGGAAATGATGGAGCGTTATTGGAAGGAACATTTGCTCGGAAGCCCGTGTAAATGAGGACTTAAAGCAGTAGCTACATGACAAATTATCCCAGTATTTTCAATGATATCATCGGCCCGGTAATGCGGGGGCCGTCCAGTTCCCATTCTGCAGCTTCCCTGAGAATAGGGAGGCTTTGCAGGGACCTGATGGATGGTAATATAACGCATGTTTTGGTCGAGTTCGATCCTAACGGCTCTTTGGCAAATACGCATAAGGGCCAGGGATCGGATATGGGATTATTCGGCGGGTTTCTCGGATGGGAAGCGGATGACGAACGCTTGCCTGTATCAGAGCGATATATTTCTGATGCCGGCATTCAAGTCAAATTTGTAATCAGGGATATCGGTGCAAAACATTTAAATACTTATCACATTACATTGAGTAATCCCCTTGAAACGAGGACCTTAATGGCGATCTCCACAGGCGGAGGTATGATTGAAGTGATAGCCATTGACGGAGCCGGAGTCTCTGTAAAGGGAGATTTCTATGAAACTCTGATTTATTGCAAGGCGACAGACAGGATTTTAGAATTAATTAATAAAGAGATGTCTTATGATTACCTGACCGTGTATAAGGGCAATGACGGCGCGGTTTTCATTGAAATAAAGGCGCAAAGTTTTCCGGGTGGATCGCTTTACGTACCATTGGCTTCTATGGAGGAAGTGATGTTTATCAAAAAGCTGGCCCCTGTACTTCCTGTCTTGTCCAGGAAAGATATTAAAGTACCTTTTACTACATGCAATGAAATGCTGGATTATAATAGGGGCAAAGATATTTCCTTATTGGAGCTGGCTGTTCGTTATGAAAGTGAGCGGGGAAATATTTCTGAAGAAGAAATTTTTGAGAAGATGGGGAGGATAGTGCGTATTTTACAAGATTCCATTAAACAGGGGTTGCAAGGCACGCAATATGCAGACCGGTTGTTAGGAAGCCAGTCTGTAAACTTTAAGGATCAGTTACAACGCAAGCGATTGATAGAAGCGGGAGTACTTCATAATATTGTGATGTATGTCTCTGCATTAATGGAGGTAAAAAGTTCTATGGGAGTCATTGTGGCGGCTCCCACTGCCGGATCGTGCGGTGCGCTCCCGGGTGCTGTGATGGGAACCGCCGATTTTCTTGGAATGCCGGAAGTTGAGGTCATTAAAGCCATGTTGGTAGCAGGTATAATTGGGATTTTTATTTCGACACAGTCCACTTTTGCAGGAGAAGTAGCGGGTTGTGGAGTGGAGTATGGATCCGGAGGCAGCATGGCCTCTGCAGCGATAGTTTATCTGGCTAAAGGCTCGCTTGCCCAATCTCTTGCTGCAGCTTCTCTGGTACTGCAAAGCACTCTTGGTATGACGTGTACGCCCATCGCCAACAGAGTGGAAGCCCCCTGTCTGGGCAATAATGTGATGGCAGCTACCAACGCAATCTCTTTTGCCAATATGGCGCTTTCGGGCTATGACGAATTAATTCCCCTGGATGAAGTGATCAAAACGATGTACACCATTGGAATGGGAATACCGCATGAATTCAAGTGCACTAATATAGGTGGGTTGTGTGCTACAAGAACAGCTAAAATACTGGAAGAAAGATTGAACTCAGCACAGTAAATCTTTCGGAGAATGATTTATATAAGCTTTTCGTTAAAGGATCTTTTCAGGGTGTTTAATCGCAAAAACAGCATAAATGAGGAAGACTATTCTATTTCTTTTTTTGACCTTACTTGTTTTTCAGGAAGTGTTTTCTCAGGATAAGAAGGTGTTTACTCATGCCGATACCTTGCGCGGTTCCGATACTCCTCAGCGCGCATGGTGGGATGTTACATTTTATGATTTGCATGTATGCGTAAATCCTGAGGACAGTAGCATTTCAGGATACAATGGAATTACTTACAAAGTCATAAAAACTTCTTCTTCTCAAAATGACCCTTCCGGTAATGAAATGCAGATTGACCTTATGACCCCGCTGATGATAGATAGTGTTGTCCAGGATGGCAGGAGGCTACAATTTCACAGAGAAGAAAATGCTTTCTTTATTGAGCTGATATCCGAACAGCCTTTAGGTTCACATAATTCACTCAGGGTCTATTACCATGGCAGGCCAAGGATAGCTAGGAATCCACCCTGGGACGGAGGGTTTATCTGGAAACGGGATAGTCTTGGTAACCCATGGATCGCGACGGCATGCCAGGGAGTTGGTGCGAGTATTTGGTGGCCCAACAAGGATTTTCAGGCAGATGAACCTGACAGCCAGCGGATAGCTATTACCGTGCCCGATACTTTAATGGATGTATCCAATGGACGTTTACGAAAAAGGATCCTAAATCCGGATGGAACAATGACTTATGAATGGTTCGTACGCAATCCTATCAATAATTATGATGTGGCTGTAAATATTGCCAAATATGTCCACTTCCATGATGTGTATAAGGGTGAAAAAGGTCCGCTTACTCTGGATTATTATGTATTGCCTTATCATCTGGAACAGGCCGAAAGCCAGTTTCAGCAGGTCAAATCCATGCTGAAATGTTTTGAATATTGGTTCGGGCCTTATCCCTGGTACAAAGATGGATATAAGTTGGTGGAAGCGCCTTATTTGGGTATGGAACACCAAAGTTGTATCGCTTATGGCAATCATTACGGTAATGGTTATTTGGGCCGCGATCTTTCGGGTACCGATTGGGGATCGAAATGGGACTTTATTATCGTACATGAAAGTGCACATGAATGGTTCGGTAATAATATTACCACAAAGGACCTGGCGGATATGTGGGTGCATGAAAGCTTTGCCAACTATGCAGAGAGTCTATATACTGAATGCCTGTTTGGCAAAAAAGCAGGGGCGCAGTATGTGGAGGGTGTTCGCCATGTTAAAAATGATGAACCTATTGTCGGGCGCTATGGAGTGAATGATGAAGGATCGGGAGACATGTATAACAAAGGAGGTAATATGCTGCATACCATCCGTCAGATTCTTCATGATGATACGAAGTGGCGGAATATATTACGCGGGTTGAACAGAACCTTTTGGCACCAAACAGTTACCGGAAAACAAATTGAAGATTATATCAGTGAAAATTCAGGAATTGATTTGAGTAAAGTATTTCATCAATATCTGAACACTACTGAAATTCCGGTCTTTGAATATAAGATACATGGCTCATTGCTAAACTACAGATGGTCGAATGTCGTTCCCGGTTTCAATATGCCGTTAAAGGTTTCTTTTTCAAGAGATCAATATGTCTTTATTTATCCTATTACGGCATGGAAAAGTATGCCGGTGCCAGATATAAAGGATTTAAAAGTGGATCAAGATTTTTATGTGGAGGCAAAACGAGTTAATTAGTAGAATAATTATTAATCAATAAAATTATTATGTTCAAAAAAGAAGTATATATCAAAAGAAGACAACGACTGAAGGAACTGGTCGGCAACGGTATGATCCTTTTGTTGGGAAATGATGAAAGTAGCATGAATTATAAGGATAACTGCTATGCCTTCCGCCAAGACAGTACCTTTCTGTATTTTTTTGGAATAGACAGGCCGGGTCTTACTGCTGTTTTAGATATTGACACGGATAAAGAAATAGTATTTGGGAATGACATAAGCGTAGAGGATATTATTTGGACAGGGCCTCTGGAATCCCTGGCTGATCAGGCAAACAGAGCCGGCATTAGGGAGGTGAGGCCTTTGGGTGATATCGAAAAAATGATTGATAAAATCCGGTCTAAGGAGAGTTTCATACATTTTCTGCCTCCCTATAGGCCTGAAAATAAGCAAAAATTAAACAGTTGGATCCATATACCGCTTGAAAAGGTTAATGAAAGCGCTTCCGTTCTGTTGATCAGGTCGGTAGTTGCCTTGAGATCCGTTAAAGATGCAGAAGAGATTGAAGAAATAGAAAAAGCGATTAATGTGACCATTGATATGCAGAAGAAAGCAGGCAATCTTGCCAGAGAAGGAATATCTGAAACTGCAATTGCCGGAGATCTTCATGGAATGGCGCTAAGTGCCTGTGGCGACCTGTCCTTCCCGACAATTCTGACGGTGAACGGACAGATCCTTCATAACCATTTCCAAGGAAATATTTTGAAAAGCGGACAAATGATCCTATGCGATTGTGGTGCAGAAAGTTCTATGCATTATGCCGGAGATTTAACCCGCACTTTTCCGGTTGACAGCACATTTACAACAAAGCAAAAAGAAATCTACCATATTGTGCTAATGGCACATGAAGCCGCTGCCGGAGCCCTCAAAGCCGGTATTTTATTTAAGGATATTCATGTGTTAGCCTGTGAAAAGTTGGCGGAAGGATTGAAGGATATAGGCCTGATGAAAGGAGATATAAAAGAAGCGGTGGTGGAAGGCGTCCATGCCATGTTTTTTCAGTGTGGCTTGGGACACATGCTGGGCCTTGATGCACATGATATGGAAGATCTCGGAGAACAATATGTCGGATATACTGATCAGTTACAAAAAAGCACACAATTCGGATTAAAATCGTTACGGTTGGGCAAAGCAATAGAGCCTGGTTTTGTATTGACCGTAGAACCCGGAATTTATTTTATACCGGAATTAATTGATTGGTGGAAAGGAGAAAAGCGGTTTCCTGATTTTATCAATTATAATGAGCTGGAAAGATATAAAAATTTCGGAGGTATCAGGATTGAGGAAGATTTTTTGATCACGGAAACAGGCAGCCGTTTATTAGGAAAGTACTTGCCCAGAACGGCAGAAGCTGTTGAGTCCATTAAGGTCGGATTTTAATGGCTGATAATACTATAGCTGAGAACGGGCACCCGAGAGGCCTTTATGTGCTCTTTTTCACTGAATTATGGGAGCGTTTCGGCTTCTATCTCATGGTGGGCATATTTATGCTTTACCTGATTGACCCTGCCAGCAACGGGGGAAAAGGAATGAGTATTGCCCGTGCTGCTGATATGGTGGGTTCCTACATTGCACTTGTATTTTTTACTCCTTTTATAGGTGGTTTATTGGCCGACAGGGTATTAGGCTACCGAAAAGCAATTATACTGGGAGGCATTTTACTGGCTCTCGGCTATTACGGACTTGCCCTTGGAGGGAATACCAGTATGTATATCTCTCTGTTGCTGATCATTGTGGGTAACGGATTTTTTAAGCCGAATATCAGCACCTTACTGGGAAATCTTTATAACAAAGAAGGACTCCGCTCAAAGAAAGATACGGCCTATAATATCTTTTATATGGGCACCAACATTGGTGCGTTCGTTTGCAATTTTGTAGCTGCTTATATGCGTAATCATTTTGGCTGGGGATATGCTTTTGCCACTGCCGGTGTAGGGATGACACTCGGCGTCCTTTGGTTTATTTTGGGAATGAAGCATGTCAAAGAAGGGGATGCCATTCGTCCTGTCCAAAAGGAAGACATGCCATTAAAAAAGATCGGAGCTTATGTTTTTCTTCCTGCAATGCTGGCAGCAGGTGCCGGTTGGTTTTACACTGATATCTTCGGATATGCTCTCTTCGGTACCCGCTCCAATGATGCTTTTATGTTTGCCTGTATTCCTGTAATTATATTTTATATATTACTGTATGTACGTTCTTCGAAAAAGGACAAACGGGGATTAGGCGCTCTTTTTTCTTTCTTTATCGTGACATTGGTCTTTTGGGTGGTTTTTAATCAGAATAGCACTGCGCTGACGGTTTGGGCTGATCAATATACGAACCGGGAAATGCCTGTTTCCATAGAAAAAGCCGTACGCCCGTTTGGGATGTTGCAAACAGTTTCTGCTGTTCCCCATGAGGTTCCCAAAGTGGATCAATACCTGCGGGTACAGGTTGATGCACATGGACGGGAAATGCAAACAATGGGAACTGATCCTTATTTTCAGAACCTCCCAAAAGAAAAGTGGCCTCATAATGGGGAATTGAAACTACTCTCTCCGGAAATATTTCAATCCATTGATCCTCTTTTTATCATATTGCTGACTCCTTTGTTGGTGGGATTGTTTTCCTGGTTGGCCCGGCGAAAAAAGGAACCCGCAACACCTGTAAAAGTAAGCCTGGGTGTTTTTATTGCAGGATTATCCTCTTTATTAATGATCATTGCAATTTCTACCACCGATATTTATCACAATAAGGTAGGCATGCTTTGGCTGTTCTCAACTTATGTGATGGTAACCATCGGAGAATTGCTGGTGAGTCCCATTGGCTTATCCATGGTGTCTAAGCTGTCCCCTGTCAGGCTCACTGCATTAATGATGGGCGCCTGGTTTCTTGAGAATTCTATTGCGGGTAAATTAGCCGGCCTTATGACCAGTTTCTGGGGCAGCTTTATAGACAAAAGAAATTATTTTCTGATCCTGGTGATAGCCGCCTGTATTGCTGCATTGGCAACCTTTATTATAAGTAAACCTTTGTCCGGAGTAATTCGTGAAAGGACAGGTTCAAATTAAAAAAAGCGATTCAATGTCGTTCAGATAGTCAATTTTTCGTTTCAATTTGATTTAAGAATGTGGATTATCCAAGAGATTCCTTTGGAAACGATTTAAGATTTTCGATCTGTGAAGTGCTTCTGAAATCTCCAAGGGGTTGAATGAAGATTTTATAAACACCTCTGAAATCAGAGATCAATGTTCGATATCGGATCGAAAATTTCATATAGGTTCCTTTATTATGGCGGATGGGTATCATTATTTTATGTATATATCAAGATTTTAAAAGCTCAGTAAAGCAGACATATACAAACCCCCTTTGCCCGGCAGCCCTCCGTCGGGCGAAGGATTAAAATTTCGTAGTATGGTAAAGCCGTATTGTTTTTTATTTTTTGTCCTTATTTTTTTGTTGGCAGGTTGTACAAAAGGGGGAATAAGTCTTGTAAGGGTACAAAATCTTCGATGTGAATTTATCACTAATCCTTTAGGTATAACTGCCCTCCATCCCAGGTTGAGTTGGGAGCTTGCTTCTGGAGCTAATGTACAGCGTCAGGTAGCCTATCAGATCATGGTATCGGCCGATTCTATGAGGCTGGTGAATGGTAAAGCTGATCTGTGGAACTCGGGGAAAGTATAGTCTCCTGAGACCAATCAGATCCTGTATGAGGGGAAAGAATTATCACCGGGGATGATCGGTTACTGGAAAGTGAGGATCTGGGATGAAAGCGAAAGGTAGAGTAGCTGGAGCCCGGTTGCCTGCTGGTCGGCGGGATTTTTACAAAAAAGTAATTTATCGGTGACACATGGGATATGGAAGGCCCAATGGATTGGCGCTTCCGCTGATACCACCCCTGTTCTTTATCCGATCCATCTCCGTTTTGGTTTTCATACAGAATTTTCACAAAAATCCAATACCATTAAATGGGTGATCTTAGATTTAGGAAAGACGAGAGAAATCAATGAGGTCAAACTCTATCCGGCAGATCTCTCTGCTATAAATGCTAAGGGCTATTTATTTCCCGTTCGTTTTCGGATAGATGTTTCCGACAATCCTGGTTTTGAGCCTTTTAAGACAGTGATAGATGCAACAAAAAAAAATGTTCCTAATCCCGGCGACAAGGTATGGGAAAGATCTTTTCAAATGGTAAGCGCCAGGTATATAAGATTATTTATTACAAAACTGGCACAAAGGAATAAAAACGTATATGCTGCCTCCCTGGCGGAATTCCAGGTATTACATCATGGTGAAAACAGCGTGCTGAATGCAGCCGTTACAGCCTCTGATACGCTGATAAATAACAATGATAACGGAGGGTGGAATATTTCTTATATCACAGACGGTTCAACGCAATCATCCTATATCCCCAAAATGGAACCCTCTCCGCCCTCTCCGCTTTTACGGAAGGAATTTTCAATATCCGGAAAAATAAAAAGAGCTTTTTTATATATCAGTGCGCTTGGTTTGTATCAGGCTACTGTTAACGGAAAAAAAGTTGGGGATTATATTCTGGCTCCTGAATGGACGGACTATCGCAAACGCGTCCAGTATCAAACGTACAATGTGACCCCTCTCTTAAGGGATGGGAAAAATGTGATAGGCGCTATGCTGGCTGACGGATGGTATGTAGGCCCTTTGATGACCAACCCGCAAAGAGGAGTCTATGGTATCAACCGAAGATTGATCGCCCAACTGGAAATAGAAAAGGAAGACGGAAGTTGGGAAACGATCTGTACAGACAGCTCATGGAAGGTGTACCCCAATGGTCCCGTCCGGAGTGCTTCCGTGTATAACGGGGAAACATATCATGGAAATCTTGCCATAAAAGGCTGGGCCACCCCGGGATATGATCCGGCCATCCTTTTATCCAAATGGAATAAGGCCACTATGGATACTACCGTTCATGTTTTACTGTCTTCCCAACGAGACCAGCCTCTCAGGATAATCAGTACTATCAAGCCGGTACAGATCATTCACCCCGGGAAGGATGTCTATATTTTTGATATAGGGCAGAACTTTGCCGGTTGGTGCCAGATCAACTTACCCGAATATGAAGGACAACAAATTGTTTTGCATCACGGGGAAATGCTGAATAAGGATAGTACACTATATACGGCGAACCTTAGGGGTGCCGGACAGGTGGATAGTTTTTCAGCTCCTCCCAGTCCGGTATCCTTTGAACCCTGTTTCACCTATCACGGGTTCCGATATGTGTCGGTTACCGGTTTGCATCATGCACCCGGGCTTTCCGTGGTAACGGGAAGAGTGATCAGTTCATCGAATCCGCAAACGGGACATTTCTCCTGTTCAGATAGCTTGTTGAACAAGTTATGGGAAAATATTCTTTGGACGCAATGGTCGAATACTATGGGAGTGCCTACAGATTGTCCGCAACGGGATGAACGTATGGGATGGATGGGCGACGCACAGGTATTCTCTCAAACGGCTATCTTCAACATGGATATGTCAGGCTTCTATACAAAATGGATGCAGGATATCAGAGACGGGCAATTGGCTGATGGAAGATTTCCCGATTATGCTCCCGCGCTTAATACCTCTTTCTCCTATTATAATGCACCTGGTTGGGCCGACGCGGCGGTGATCATTCCCTGGAGATTATATCTTAACTATAATGATAAACGGATCCTGGAGGAACAATATACTGCATTGAAAAAATATAATGCTTTTATAAAAAAGATGAACCCTGATCTCATCTAGAAAAATGGTATCATCTATAATTATGGAGATTGGCTTAATGGGGATTGGGTGATCGCAAAAGACTATCCGGGGACAGGAGGCAGTGTGCCCGAAGATGTTTACTCAACTGCTTTTTTCGCGCATTCTACCCGGTTGATCGCTAAGATAGCCGCTGTATTGGGAAAGGATGAGGATGAGAGATATTATACTGCTTTATCCGACAGCATAAAACAGGCCTTTAACAGCAAATTTGTAAATCCTGAAAATGGAATGGTCAAAGGTAATACCCAGGCGGGGTATGCACTGGCGCTTAAATTTCATTTATTACCTGATTCAGTGCGTGCTCTTGCTGTAAAAAATATGATAGATAATATTCATTCGTACGATGATCGTATGTCAACAGGTTTTCAGTCATCTGTGAGAATGATGGATGTATTGGTGAATAACGGATATGCAGGATTGGCGTATCGCTTACTGGAAAGCCAACGTATGCCTTCCTGGTTGTATTCTGTGGATCAGGGAGCCACTACCATTTGGGAACGCTGGGATGGCTATGTGAAAGGACGCGGATTTCAAAGCCCCGGAATGAATTCTTTTAATCATTATGCTTTTGGATCGGTGAGTCAATGGATATATGAACATATTTTAGGTATTCAGCCGGATGAGAAACAACCAGGATACCATCATTTTATAATTCATCCGGTGCCCGGTGGAGATCTGAAATGGGCTACAGGAAGTTATCATTCAATCAATGGTATGATAGTGAGCGATTGGAAGAGAAAAAATAACCACTTTACTTTACAAATTGAAATACCTGTGAATACTACTGCTACGGTGTATGTACCTATGTGGGGAAACAGGCATAGGGAGCAGATGGAAGGAATTAAGTTTCTGCGGTATAATAATGATGAAGCCATTTACCTGGTCCTGCCGGGAAAATATACATTGAAAAATTTCTGAGAGGGTTAAATACTTTTAATGATTATCCTTATCAATACAAGAGATAATGCACCTTCCGTTAACCTTGGCGAAATGAAGGCTTACCTCAATTTTCAATTAGCTGCAAAAATCTGCATACGATGCTTCGATAGGTGTTTTTAACCCAGACCGAAGCGTCTGGGCCGACGAAGCATAGCTTGTCGGGTGAGCGACGATGAATGTCGCCACACCGACTGAAACGTCGGCGGTTAACCTCTTACGGAGTCTGATACTCATCAGAGTCGTCAGACCTGACGAAAAAATGGCAAGAAAGCCATTTTTTCGTCACTGCTTCGCAGAAATTTTGCTACTGCAAAATTTGGGTTAAAAGGGCATTTTGTCCACGTCAATATGGTTCTGTTAAAATTTTACTCTTTCTGGGTAAGTTACCAGCGTCTATTTTTTCTGTTTTTATTACATTTGCGGATAAAGCCTCATCAAAAATGCAGACACAAAGTAATCTCGATCTGAATAGCCCCCTATCATTTGAAGAATTCAAAGCAGAGGTATTGCAAGACTATCGGATTGCCTGTGAGAGCCGCGAAACCAGTGTGCAGGCAAGAAAGGAAGTCTTTTCGGGGAAGGCCAAGTTTGGAATTTTCGGGGATGGTAAAGAGATTCCACAGATTGCCATGGCAAAATTTTTCAAACCGGGCGACTGGCGGTCAGGGTATTATCGTGATCAGACGTTTGCAATGGCGGTAGGAATGTGTACGATTGAACAATATTTTGCGCAGCTTTATGCAGACCCCGATCAGCATAATGATCCTAATTCTGCCGGGAGACAAATGAATGCCCATTTTACCACTCAGAATATTGATGAAAATGGCCACTGGCTGAACCTGACTGAAATAAAAAATACGGCCGCCGACCTGGCGCCTACTTCATCACAGATGCCCCGTGCTGTCGGCCTGGCTTTTGCTTCTAAGCTTTTTCGGGAAATAGATTCTTTACAACAATTCCCTTATTTATCCCGCCGGGGTAATGAGGTATGTTTTGCTACTATTGGCGATGCCAGCACTTCTGAAGGGCATTTCTGGGAAACGGTGAATGCTGCCGCTGTTTTGCAGGTTCCGTTAGCTCTTTTTGTGTGGGATGATGGCTATGGTATATCTGTACCCAGAAAATATCAAACGGTCAAAGGCTCTATTTCTGCTGCATTAGAGGGTTTCCAGAAAACAGATGGTTCAAATGGCCTGGATATTTATCGTGTGAAGGGATGGGATTACGCTGCAGTATGTGAGGTATTTGAAAAGGGAATTCAGCGAGTGCGGGAAAAGCATATCCCTGCTGTTTTTCATGTGGAAGAGCTGACGCAGCCGCAAGGCCATTCTACTTCGGGATCGCACGAGCGCTACAAAAGCCCCGAAAGATTGGCATGGGAAAAAGAATGGGACTGTATCAGCCAGATGCGCCAATGGCTTATCGAAAATGCGCTGGCAACAGAAGATGACCTTAAGAAAATAGAAAAGGAAGCGCATGAAACGGTGATAGAAGCAAAAAACAGGGCTTTTAAGCGATTTCATGCACCGGTTAAGGAACAGGTAAAGGCGGTTATTGCTCACTGCAATATACTTATAAAGGAGGCCAATAATAATAATGCGCATATCAAAAAGGTGGCGAAAGCGTTGCTGGCAAATAAAGAAGCATTAAGGCGTGATGTGCTGGCGGCTGTTTCGGAAATTGTCCAGGTGAAAGATCGGGTAGAAACATCCGGGATGTCGCAAATGAAGGATTTGTATAAAAAATTAAAATCTGAAGGAGAAGAATTATATAGTTCATTTTTATATGCCAAAGGCGCCAATTCTGCCTTAAATGTTCCGGAAGTTCCGGTACGTTATGATGAGGATGCCCCCATCATAAATGGATATGAAGTGCTGAATCGTTTCTTTGATCAGTTACTGGAAAACAACCCGTTGGTTTTTGCTTTTGGCGAGGATGTCGGTAAAATAGGCGGAGTGAATCAGGCATTTACGGGGTTACAGCTCAAGCATGGTGAAGACAGGGTGTTCGATACCGGCATCAGGGAACTGACTATTATGGGGCAGGCAATAGGAATGGCCATGCGCGGATTGAGACCTATCGCAGAAATTCAATATTTGGATTATATTCTTTTCGCCCTGGAGCAGTTGAGTGATGAAGTAGCTACGCTCCAGTATCGTACAAAAGGGCTGCAATTTTGTCCCTTGATTATTCGTACAAGAGGCCACAGGCTGGAAGGCATCTGGCACTCCGGTTCGCCGTTAGGGCTTCTGACTCATGCTTTACGGGGAATGTACGTGTGTGTGCCGCGGGATATGACAAAAGCAGCGGGCATGTATAACACTTTATTGCAGGCGAATGAACCGGCACTGATCATTGAGTGCCTGAATGGTTACCGGTTGAAAGAAAAATTGCCTTCCAATCTTCATGAATATACCGTGCCACTGGGAATACCGGAAATTATAACCGAAGGTGAAGATATTACGATCGTTTCTTATGGTTCTGTGCTGCGCATTGCTCAGGAAGCTATAGTCCGGTTGCAAAGTCTGGGTATTTCCTGTGAGCTTATAGATGTTCAAACACTGCTTCCTTTTGACATTCACCATAAAATCTTAGAATCGCTGAAAAAAACCAACCGGATTCTCTTTTTGGATGAAGATGTTCCCGGAGGTTCTTCTGCCTATATGTTCCGTCATGTCATGGAAGTGCAGGGTGGATACCGTTGGATGGATGTGGGATCTCGCTGTCTTTCCGGTACTTCACACCGGCCTGCTTATGGGTCTGACGGCGACTATTTCTCCAAGCCGAACCGTGAAGATATTGTCAATACCGTTATCAGTATGATGCAGGAATAAATATTACCTTTTTTATAAGGCTAATATGACCGATATTTGCGGCAAACTAATTGTTTGTTAAGCAAACGTATAGATGATGAAAGATTTTTCATTTGTCTCCGGCGCACACCCCGCTTACATAGAGTCTTTGTACAAGGAATATGTACAATCAGCGGACTCTGTAGATACTGAATGGGCAAGATTTTTTGAAGGTTTTGATTATGCTTATAATCGTACCAATGGCAACCCGGTGGCAGCCGTGGACGGTGGCGCAGGCATCAGCGGTAATCTCCTCTCTAAAGAATTTTCTGTCTATAAGCTCATTCAGGCTTACAGGAAAAAGGGGCATTTAATTGCGCAGACAAACCCTATTCGCCCAAGAAAAGACAGAAAAGCCAATTTAGACCTTTCTTATTTTAATTTAAGCAAAGATGATCTGTCAAAGGAGTTTTTTGCCTCGTCATTTGTCGGCATGCAAAAAGCAACCTTGCAACAAATTCTTGATTTTTTACACACGTGTTATACTTCTTCCATTGGGGTGGAATGGACTTATATTGATGACCAGGAGAAATATGACTGGATACAACATCAGGCAGAAGTGGAATTGTTGCAACCTGTCCCTGTTGAAAAGAAGAAACGGATTTTGGAGAAATTGAATGAAGGTACCATTTTTGAGAAATTTCTGCAGACTAAATTTATCGGACAAAAGAGGTTTTCCTTAGAAGGCGGAGAGAACACCATTGCAGGATTAGATGCTATTATTAATCTTTCTGCCGAAATGGGAGTACAGGAAGTGGTTATCGGCATGGCCCACCGCGGCAGGCTGAATGTATTGGCTAATATTTTGCAAAAAACTTACCAACAGATTTTTAATGAATTTGAGGGGAATGTGACGGAAGAAGATATTACCATGGGTAGCGGTGACGTTAAATATCATGTTGGATTCCGCTCGGATATAACTACCATGAATGGTAAAAAGGTCAATATTCAATTAGTCCCCAATCCGTCTCATCTGGAGTTGGTAGATCCCGTGGTGGTAGGATATACCCGAAGTAAAGCGGATGTGATGTATGAGAGCGACTATGATAAAATACTTCCTATTTTAATACATGGGGATTCCGGGGTGGCAGGGCAGGGGATAGTGTATGAAGTGCTGCAGATGAGCAAGCTCAAAGGTTATTATACAGGTGGTACTATTCATTTCGTTATTAATAACCAGATTGGTTTTACCACTGATTTTGATGATGCACGTTCTTCAGATTATTGCACCAGCCTGGCAGCTATGGTGGAAGCCCCTGTGTTTCATGTAAACGGAGATGATGCCGAAGCGGTTTTAAAAGTATGTGAAGCGGCAGCCCGCTATCGTGAAAAATTTAACAGCGATATTTTCGTGGACATGGTATGCTATCGTAAGCATGGCCATAACGAAGGCGATGATCCGAAATACACGCAGCCTAAGCTGTATGCTTTAATTGATAATCATCCCGATCCGCGGCAGGTATATTCTCAAAAGCTGACAAATGCCGGAGATGTGCATGCCAATCTGGCAAAAGAAATGGAGAAACATTTCTGGACAATTTTACAAGAAAGATTAGATGAAGTAAAGCAACGTCCGCTACCTTTTATTTATCAAAAGCCGGAATTATGGTGGCAGAAATTGCGTAAGTCAACTCCGGAAGATTTTGACAAATCACCTGTTACAGCAGTTACAAAGGAACAACTCGACAAGGTGGTGAAAGCTTCTCTTACTTTGCCTGATGGATTTAAGCCATTAAGGAAAATGGGAAAGCTTTTGGATGAAAAGGAGAAACTTTATGATAGTGGTTCCCTCGATTGGTCTATGGGTGAATTGGCTGCTTATGGAACGTTATTATTAGAAGGACATGATGTACGCATGAGCGGACAGGATGTGAAACGGGGCACTTTTTCACATCGTCATGCATGCCCGCGTGACGAAGAAACGGATGCGGAGTTTAACCGCCTGAGCGCCATAGCGCCGGATCAGGGCAAATTCAGAATATACAATTCATTATTGAGTGAACTGGCAGTGGTTGGATTTGAATATGGGTATGCTTTGGCAAATCCGAGCATACTGACTATCTGGGAAGCACAATTCGGCGACTTTGCCAACGGTGCACAAACGCTGGTTGACCAGTTTGTTACTTCCGCCGAACAGAAATGGAACCGGATGGATGGATTGGTCATGCTGATGCCGCATGGTTATGAAGGGCAGGGGCCGGAACATTCCAGTGCGAGATTAGAGCGGTTTCTACAAATGGCTGCTGAGTATAATATCATTGTCACTAATTGTTCCACGGCCGCTAATTTCTTTCATGTTTTGCGCAGGCAGTTGGCCTATCCTTTCCGCAAGCCGCTGATTAATTTTTCACCCAAAGCCAATTTACGTAATCTGCGTACTTATTCTCCCATAAGTGCATTTACAGAAGGAGGGTTTAAAGAAATCATCGAAGATGAATATTGTTATGCAGATCCTAAAAAAATAAAAAAGGTATTGCTTTGCAGTGGAAAACTATATTTTGATCTCAGCGAAAAACAAATGCATGACGAGAGAAAAGAAGTAGCTGTCATCCGGATGGAACAGTTGTATCCATTGCCGTTGAAGCAATTAAATGCACTTTATGAAAAATATAAGCAGGCTAACTGGTTTTGGGTGCAGGAAGAGCCGCTGAATATGGGCGCAGCCTGGTTTTTAAAGATGAATCTGGAACAATATAATTTTGGAATCATCAGCCGGAATGCGAGTGCCGCCACAGCCACAGGTTACAACAGGTTGCATAAAGAAGAGCAAAATGAAATTATCGAAACGGCTTTTTCTATTTTAAATCATTGATAAATTATGATTGATATTAAAGTACCTCCTATCGGAGAATCTATTAGTGAAGCTACCATTGCGAAATGGTTAAAAAAAGATGGTGAATATGTAGAGCGTGATGAAGTGATTTGTGAATTGGAATCAGAGAAAGCCTCTTTTGAGCTGAATGCCGAAGAAGCCGGCGTATTAAAGATACAAGCCAAAGAGGGTGATACCGTTAAGATTGGTGAAGCAATTGCGCAGATTGATGAAAATGCCCAAGCGCCTTCTTCAAAGAAAGATGAAGCAGCACCTTCAGTGAAGGAAACAAGTATCGTTACTCCCGCTCCCGCTACTCCTGCCACTCCTGTTCCTGCTGTTGCAAATACGAATAGTGCTACTCCTTCTAATAAGGGCATCATTGAAATGAAGGTTCCCACCGTGGGGGAATCCATTAATGAAGTTACTTTATTAAGCTGGAAAAAGAATAGCGGTGAATATGTAGAACGCGATGAAGTGATTTGTGATCTGGAATCTGAGAAAGCTACCTTTGAATTAAATGCGGAGGAAGCAGGTTCTTTACAGCAGGTGGGGAAAGAAGGCGATACTTTAAAAATAGGCGATGTAGTGGCAAAGATTGATACTTCTGTAGCTGCATCTGCCGGAAAAGCCGCTCTTTCAAATGGTGCCAAAAGAGAGGTCCTCTCTGAGTCTGAAATCCGTGAACGGATAACCGTAGAAAAACCTGAGCCTAAGCAGGCTGCCGAAGTTACGGCCAAAGCTACACCCGTTGCTGCAGCCATGATGGCAGAGAAACAAGTAAGCTCCGCACAGGTTCATGGCAGTGGCGCAGGAGGTAAAATTGTGAAAAATGATGTGATGGCAGCGCTCGAACACCCGGGTACGAATATTGAAAAACCTCTGTTCAGCAGAGAAGAGCGAAGGGAAAAAATGAGCAACCTGCGCAAGACTATTTCCCGCCGGTTAGTGGAGGCAAAGAATAGTACCGCCATGCTGACTACATTTAATGAAGCAGATATGAGCGCTATTATGGCCATCCGTAAGCAATATAAAGATAAATTTAAAGAAGCGCATGGCATAGGATTGGGCTTTATGTCTTTCTTTACCAAAGCCTGCTGCTTTGCTTTACAAGAATGGCCGGCAGTGAATGCTTACCTTGATAACACAGATCTTATTTATCATGATTATTGCGATATATCCATTGCCGTTAGTACCCCGAGAGGATTAGTTGTACCTGTTATTCGTAATGCGGAAAGCCTGAGCATGGCGGATATTGAAAAAGAAGTAGCTTCCCTGGCACATAAAGCAAGAGACGGGAAATTATCCATTGAGGAAATGACGGGAGGAACATTTACCATTACAAATGGCGGTGTGTTTGGCTCCTTAATGAGTACGCCTATATTAAATCTCCCTCAATCTGCCATCCTGGGTATGCATAAAATTGAAGAGCGTCCGAAAGTGATGAATGGCCAAATTGTTGTCCGGCCCATGATGTATTTAGCGCTTAGCTATAACCATCAGGTAATTGATGGAAAAGAATCTGTCAGCTTTTTAGTTCGTGTGAAGGAATTACTGGAAAACCCCGAGCAATTATTATTCGGCAGAGATCCGGTGAAAGCGCTGCTGCAGATGTGATGGCTTATCCCTATTAGTAGTTGGCAGGCGGTTTTGGGCCTCTGTAATATTTCCGGATTTTTCTTCCAATAGTCCAATCACTAAATAACCCAATAATAAAACATGCTCATTTCCGCCATTACCGCAGTTTCTCAAAACAATGTTATCGGATTAAACAATGATTTACCCTGGCATTTACCCGCTGATATGAAGTTTTTTAAACGCACAACCGTCGGGCATACGGTCGTGATGGGCAGAAAAACTTATGAAGCGTTTGGAAAAGCCTACCCCGACAGGACAAACATTGTCATCACGCGCCAGATGGATTATACTTTGCCGGATGCTGCCGTGGTGCATAGCCTGGAAGAGGCTGTCAGTAAAGCAAAGGTATCAGAACAGGAGGAAATATTTATTCTGGGCGGGGCGCAGATATTTAAACAAAGCATGCCAATCATTGGCCGCATCTATCTGACACGTATATATGAAAACTTTGATGGGGATGCATTTTTCCCTGAGATCAGTCAGAATGAATGGAGGCTGGTAAAAGACGAGCAACATGAACCGGATGAAAAGAATAAGTATAAATATGCTTTTCAGACGTGGGAACGTGTTTGAAGCTGGAGGTAGCAGCCATAGCAGCAAGTATGTATTAGGGTTAATTTGTAAATGATAATTGGTAAGTCAATGTCGTTTAGTTAAGGTTTCCCAGCCACCCTTCGACAGGCTCAGGGTGACGTCCTGTGTCATAGTGAGCTAGTCGAACTATGGCAAAAATGGAAATATTTTCTTAACTAAACGACATTGATTGGTAAGTAGTGTTTTTACTAGCCTGGAACCTGGAACCATTAATAAACGCCAATAGTTCCTACTCCAATCAATATAGCTTGCAATAACATCATGCCATCTACACCTGCCAGATACAACATATCGGTATTTTTCGTTTTACCATATTCAATCATGAAATAAGTAGCTAAAGCAGAAAGAATCATACCGTTCAGTTGCATAAAATGGAGTGTTACACGGAAGTGTAATAAAGACAAAACCAGAAACAATACCAAAGCAAGGTTGATAATCTGGTAACTTGTTCGCTTGCCTAATGCGACAGGCAGCGTATGAATTCCTTTTTGCCCGTCA
>SCQV01000292.1 GCA_004299085.1 Chitinophagaceae bacterium
GTCTTCACAATGCTTACCTCAT
Source organism: Chitinophagaceae bacterium (assembly GCA_004299085.1). Taxonomy (GTDB): domain Bacteria; phylum Bacteroidota; class Bacteroidia; order Chitinophagales; family Chitinophagaceae; genus FW021-bin31. The sequence goes on from SCQV01000292.1 coordinate 23, forward strand.
TATCAACACCCCAATATAAAGATAAGTAAAGATTTCCCTGATTGTCCTCATCGAAGCAATCTATCACATCATCTCCCGTAGATCCATAGGTTTTAAACCATAAAAGAGAACCGTCTTTGGCTGACACTTTCATTAATAATCCATCGTGTGAACCGGCACCTAACCCGAATACAAATCCTGAAATGACAAAATTCCCATCGGTAGTTTGCTTTATATCATATCCTGCGTCTGAAGTTCCGCTGGAATATTCTTTCATCCATTGCAGAGAACCGTTGTTGTTGATCTTAACGATGATAATTCCTGAAAAGGCTCCCGGTAAATTGATGGAGGCTATCAACACATAACCATCTTTAGTTTCACAGGCCCGCTGGATTTGGCTCGGTGCTATATTTAATTTATAAGACCAGATTACCTTACCACCGGCATCAGTTTTTAATGCCCATCCATATCCGCTTACTCCGGTGGGTGTTGGACCTGGGTTTTGCACAGATCCTACAGCCAGAAAACCACCGTCACTCGTATGTATAACGCCCTGTAGAAAATCGTTTTGACTGCTTCCATAATCCATTGACCAAAGAACATTACCATACCGGTCTGTTTTTAATAGCCACCCATCATTGCTATTTCCTGTACTAACCTGGCCTACACCAATCATTTCATCATCATGGAGGCTCTTGGCATTTAAAAGCCAACTGCTCCCGGCAGCTTGATAGGTTATTCTAAAAGCAGAGGTGTCACATGCCTCATAGGAAATAGAAGTATCAGTATAATTAGACCTTAAAGACCTGCTATTGTAAAAGTTATGTATGGAGTGAGGTTTGAGTGGTCTGTGAACAAGTGAGTCAGTCCATAAGAGTGGATAGCATAATAATAAAGTATAAATATTGAATGAAGTAAATCTTTGCATTGTATTTTCACTATTTTATAGCGAAGTATATCCGGTTTATTTTAAGGCTTTCTTGTGATAATTTGTTTATTTTGCATCAAAAATAGGTAATAGATTTATTTTTTTTAGTAAGAAATAGGTATAAATACTCGTTGATATACTAAGGTTGCTTAAGAACGCATCTCTGATCGATATATCTAATATTAATTATCTCTTTACATGTCAAACGGCTTCATTAATTTTATCATACGGAATTATATTCCCATTCAGAATAATAAAATTTACAGGAATTTCGGCAGCAAACCCCTTCCGGTTGATTTTTGGATGCAGAAAAAGGATTGTTACAAGCATTTTTCCATGAAGCCGGACATTCTGATACCATCGGGAAGGTTTTTAAGAAGCAAAGGAGAAAATATACCGGTAAAGGATTTACAAAAAGTACTTTCGGGAGCTGTTATTGGTAATTGGACTTTAGATAGAAAAAGTATTGCAATACTCTGGGAAAAATTACAAGTGATAAAGCCCAAGATTATTATAGAAGCAGGCTCCGGTATCAGTACACTGATATTTTCAGAATATATGCAGAATAATTATCCTGGAGGAAAAGTTATTTCTTTAGAACAGGATGAAAATGAAAAGAATAGGGTGGAAGGCCTTTTATCGGAAAATAATCTTTCTTCCTTTGTTGAAATACTATATGCACCCATTAATAAGGCAGGTCATTATAGTATTAATGAGGATAATTTGAAATCTGCTTTGGGCGAGAAGAAAGCAGATTGGCTGATGATTGACGGCCCGTGCGGAGAGGAGGGAAGCCGGGAATATGTGCTGGATGATTTGTTGCATTATATGAATAATGGAGCTGCCTGGTTTGCAGATGATGCTTTCAGAGATGGCGAATTAGGATTTCTGAAAAAATGGGAAAGCAGGAAGGATATTGAAGTCATGGGCATTCATCCGGTAGGGAAAGGACTGGCCGAAGGGAGAATAATATAATAGAAAGAAGTGTTTTACCACCCCACTGGACAACCTTTAAGCACTAATGCCCGCCTGAACGTATGTGCCAGGTACGAATAGAATTGTCGCCAAAGATTGAGCTATTCGTGCCTGCCTCGACTAAGGCGAGGCATTGGTGTTTGAGTTTTTAAGGGTATCGGTTTTTACCACGAATGCTCGAATAAATTCGATTTCTTACCCTATTGATTTGCCTTATCATTCGTGCTTGTCTCGACTTAGGTGAGGTATTCGTGGTTCCTTTTGAAGGAATACCTAATACCAGTTGACATTCACGACTAAAAATAGGGGTACTTATATGCCTCTCTCTATAGTAGAATCTAATTAAAAAGCTAAAAGCTTAATTGATAGACATGAATTTATCCTACTTTGCAAGTCGCTGACGAGAAATCCATGCAATTTTGAGTATTTTTGCCCAATGTATTGAGCAAATGGTGAAGCCCTCGCTAAACATTTGATCTACAGTAATTTATAAGAATGAAAATAGTCTTTATAACGGATATGTATTCCGAAAATATGGGTTATGTGGAAAATTTTTTGCCAAAAGCCGTGGCTAAATTGGGATATGAAGTGCATGTGATAGCTTCCACAGCGCAGGTATATTTTAACTCTCCCGATTATAAAAAAACCTACGAACCATTTATTGGTCCAAATATAGTGAAGCCGGAAGTTAAACAAATGGATGGCTACACCTTGTACAGGCTTCCATTAAAATCAACTGTCAGGAAGAATATTATCCGGATGAAAGGATTAGAGGAATTATTGGCAAAAATACAACCCGATATTATTCAGACATTTGACGTGTATGCTTTTACTACTTATGATGTGGCGCTGTTTGCAAAGCGCTATCATATCAAATTATTTACTGAAAGCCATACCCATGCATCGGTTTTTAATCCTAACAGTTTTAAAATAAAACTAAGGCATTGGTTACTTGGCTTCCCGAAGAAATTAAAGGTAATTGATGAGGTAACGGTTAGGCATTACCCGATTGCAAAAGATGTGGCCGTTATTTCTGAAAATTTTTTTAAAGTTTCTCCGCAAAAGATGGAAGTCCAGTCTTTAGGCGTGGATACGGACTTATTTAAGCCGGTTTTGAATGAAGGAGATCATAGCGAAAAAATAAATTACAGGAATACATTAGGATTTTCACCGGAGGATTTAGTTTGTGTATATACCGGACGTTTTACACCGGATAAAAACCCGGGATGTCTGGCTCAGGCTATAAACTATTTACAGGAACAATGTCATCACCACCTAAAAGCATTATTTGTCGGGAGCGGTACGCCTGCCGATATTGCGTTTATAGAATCTATGAAAGGATGTGTAGTTCATCCTTTTGTAAAGGTGAATGAACTGGCACCTTATTACCGCCTTGCTGATATAGGAGTTTGGCCCAAACAGGAATCCACGAGCCAGTTGGATGCGATGGCCTGTGGATTACCCATCATAGTAAGCGATAAAGTAGGCGTGAAAGAAAGGGTGTATGGAAGCGGATTATTTTATGAAGAAAATAATTTTATAGATTTAGCAAATAAGATACTGCAATTCACAGATACATCTTTGAGAAAGCAATTGGCAGAAATAGGATTGAAAAAAGTAAAAGAACAGTATAGTTGGGAAGCCATTGCGAAAAAGAGGATATTAGATTACAGCCAAAGCTTAAAATAACATGATTCAAATTAATTTTAGTGTTGAAGATTTTTTATTGATAAAATATGCCACGAAGGCACAAAGACACAAATCACCCTTAGTGCCCTGGTGTCTTAGTGGCAAGAAATAAATTATCCTTTAAATGAAGAAAATCATTTCCGTTGTCGGCGCCAGGCCTAATTTTATGAAAGTGGCGCCTTTATATAGAGCGTTCAAAAAATATCCTGATAAGATTCAGCATTTAGTTTGTCATACCGGACAGCATTATGACGAAAAAATGTCGAAAATCTTTTTTGATGAATTGGAGATGCCAAAGCCTGATTTTTATCTGGGTATCGGTTCGGGAACGCATGCTGAACAGATAGCCGGTGTGATGGTAGCGTTTGAGAAAGTATTACAAAACGAAAAACCCGATTTGGTCCTTGTAGTGGGAGATGTCAATTCGACTATAGCCTGCAGCCTGGTGGCCTCTCGTTTTAATATTAAAGTAGCGCATGTAGAAGCCGGTTTGCGAAGCTTTGACCGCACCATGCCCGAAGAAATTAACCGCATACTTACCGATACGATTGCCGATTATTTATTTGTTACCGAACAGTCTGGTATAGATAATTTAAAACAGGAAGGAATTCCTGATGGCAAAATTTTCTTCGTGGGCAATGTGATGATTGACAGTCTGGTATTTTATCTTTCAAAAATAGAAAAATCGGATATCCTCCGAAAGCTTCATTGTACAAAAAAAGACTATATTTTAGTAACCTTGCACCGGCCTGCCAATGTGGATACGGAAGAGGAATTGAAGCAATTATTTGAAATGCTGAACCGTATTGCTGATAGGAGAAAAATAATCTTTCCCATTCACCCCAGGACAAAAAATAACCTACGGAAATTTCATTTAATAAATATGGTATCAGACAAAATATTCCTGACAGAGCCACTAGGATATATTGAATTCATTTCTTTGATTAAAAATTCTTTAATGATTGTAACCGATAGCGGCGGCATACAGGAAGAGAGCACTTATTTACAGGTGCCCTGTATTACGGTAAGGAATAATACTGAAAGGCCGGTTACCGTTACAGTTGGGACTAACCGCCTTATTGGAACAGATACAAGTAAGGTGGAATTGGCCGTAGAGGAAGTCTTAAATGGAAAAATTAAAAAGGGTAATATACCTGAATTATGGGATGGTCGTGCTGCGGAAAGAATATGCAAAATTATAGTGGAAAAATTAAACGAGTAGCCTTACCTGATTTTTTTATGCTGATAAATAAAGAATGAATTCATCCATCAATTCACCGGAAAATAATGATAACAGGGAATATGATTATACCTTATTCCCGGATGAGGAACGTCCTGAATATGGTAGAATTATAAGGATGGTGGAAACACATTCCAAAGTAATTGATTTGGGGTGTGGTAGTGGCGTTCTCTTAGAAAAATTAAAATCAGAGAAACAGACAAAAGGTTTTGGCGTTGAACTTGCAGAATCAGGTGTCACGATTTGCAGGCAAAAAGGATTAGAAGTAACACAAGGAAATATTGATGCCCGCCTGCCATTTGAGGATGATGCATTTGATTACGCGATATGCAATGTGACTATTCAAATGGTAAGGTTTCCCGAAATTTTACTAAATGAAATGAAACGGATTGCCCGTTATCAGATTATTTCTTTTCCTAATTTTGGGTTTTATAAAAACAGGATGGAACTGTTATTTTCCGGGCGTATGCCACGTAAAATGCTTTTCGGTTATAATTGGTTCTCCACCGGTCATATACATCAGTTTTCAGTCAGAGATTTTAAGGAATTTATTAAAATCTCAGGTGGACTGAAGATTATAAAAGCTGACTACGCTGAAACTACCAGCGTAATAAAAAACAAAATAATTGGCATTTGTCCGAATTTGTTTAGTGTTGTATCTGTGTTCTTATTAGAAAAAATAAATGATTAAAGAATTAATTAAAAAAGAACAATTTATACCTGGACCGCTTGCGCTTGTAATGAATCCCTTTTTTATTGCAAGAAGAGGATTATACGTCCATGTGCGGAAACTGGCTCCTCAGATAACAGGGAAGTTGCTGGATGTAGGCTGCGGAACTAAGCCTTATAAACATTTATTCCATGCAGCCGAATATGTCGGACTGGATATTGACACCACGCTTAACAGGGAAGACAAGGATATAGATTTTTTTTATGATGGAAATCATTTTCCTTTTCCCGACAAATCCTTCGATTCTTTGCTTTGCAGTCAGGTGTTTGAGCACGTTTTCAATCCTGAGAACTTTTTAAAGGAAATGAACAGGGTATTGAAGATGGATGGGAAAGCGCTTATAACAGTACCTTTTGTTTGGGATGAACATGAGCAGCCGTATGATTTCGCACGATACTCCTCTTTTGGTTTACGCAGTGTATTTGAAAGAGCGGGCTTTGAAATAATAAAACAGGAAAAGAGTGTGCAGGATCTTCGCGTCCTCGTGCAGTTATTAAACGGATATCTTTATAAAAAGACCGTTAAATACAGGATTTTAAGAATACTGGTTACGGTATGTATCATGTTTCCTGTGCATTTAATCGGCATTCCTCTGGGACGGCTGTTCCCGTCCAATAAAGATTTGTATCTGGATAATATTTTGCTGGCAAAGAAGGTGAAAGATATTGTGTGAATATCGTTAGATTTGCTCCCATGAAGGATTCAACCTTATATTTCTGTACCTTATTTGACAGTAACTATCTTTCGCGCGGCATAGTGATGTATGAATCATTGAAAAAGTGCTGCGAGGATTTCCACTTGTATATATTTGCCTTCGATGATACATCATATCAACTTTTATTAAAACAAAATTTATCTGATGCGACGATTATTTCGCTGAAAGAGTTTGAGGATGATGAATTATTGAAAGTGAAGCCCACCCGCAGTAGGGCGGAATATTGCTGGACCTGTTCTTCCTCCACTATTTTGTACTGTATCACAAAATATAACCTGCCTCATTGTACTTATATTGATGCTGACCTTTATTTTTATAGTAATCCTGATGTATTGATAAAAGAGATGGGTGATAATTCCAT
>SCQV01000293.1 GCA_004299085.1 Chitinophagaceae bacterium
TTGTATTTGTTGACTGATATGCGTGTACCGTATTTGTAATGATAAAAGAGAATAAAAAAAGCCTGTAAAAATTTAATTTGCAGGCTTTTTAATGATTGATAGTCAGTCGGGATGACTGGATTCGAACCAGCGGCCTCGTCGTCCCGAACGACGCGCGCTACCGGGCTGCGCTACATCCCGAATCGGGGGTGCAAAGATACTGTTTACTTTTTAAACCCCGAAAGGATTATTCACTGATTCATTGGTGCGGACATTCCGAATACACACACGAAAATAATGAGAGCCCCATCGGATTGCATCATGTAAAAAATAGTAACTCTATCACCCTATAATGGAAGGTAAGGCTAAACGTACGCCGCCACCCGACAAGGAGATTGAAACACCCATACAGGCCCGTATTATCTTTTTGTTATATTTTAGCACCCGTTCTTTGGGTTTGGCGATGGTACAAAAACGGTCAGCTATTGCCAAACTGCCAGACATTATCGGTAATCATACCATTGCCAAACATATTAAAAAGGATCATGAAAAGAATAACCGTCTTCTGCGGTTCAAGTTGCGGAACAGACAAAATATTTGAAATACAAGCCTACGAATTAGGAAAGGCTTTAGCAAAATGCAACATCGAATTAGTGTATGGCGGAGCGAAGGTGGGCTTAATGGGTGCTATTGCTAATGGAGTATTGAAAAACAACGGCAGAGTTATTGGAGTGTTACCTGGTTTTCTAAAGAAAGCGGAAGTTGCCCACGAAAATCTTACAGAACTCATTGAGGTGGAAACCATGCACCAAAGAAAAAGTAAGATGGATGAACTTTCAGACGGTTTCATAACCCTTCCCGGTGGATTCGGAACGATGGAAGAATTCTTTGAAATGCTTACCTGGGCACAATTGGGCTTGCATAAAAAACCGGTAGCGGTGCTAAACATAAACGGATACTATGATGAATTATTATCACTCATACAACATATGGTGGATAAAGGTTTTCTCAAAGCGGCAAATAGAGAAATGCTTCTGGTCAGTAATGATATAGAAGATTTATTGGACAAAATGAGGAACTATAAGGTTCCGGTAGTTGCGAAATGGATCAATAAAAACGAAGGCTGAAATTGGAGTATTAACAATGCAGCAACTTTCTGTTTTTTCCTTTTTCCTTATATCTTTACTCCATGATATTCAACGATTCCCCCACTATTATTCCGCCTTATCTGAAACCAGGTGATACCATCGGCATTACTTGTCCTGCAGGCTATTTTTGCCTGGATGATGTACAGCCTGCAAAAGCAGCTTTGGAACTTTGGGGATATAAAGTAAAATTGGGAAAAACTGTAGGCGGACAATATTACACTTATTCAGGAACAGATGAAGAAAGAGCAGCAGATTTACAAGATATGTTGGATGATCCGGGGATTAAAACTATCCTTTTCGGAAGAGGTGGGTATGGATGTATCCGGATAATTGACAGAATAAATTTCAACCAGTTTTATTTACATCCCAAATGGCTTTGTGGGTACAGTGATATTACGGTCATTCATTCTTTTGTACAAGCTCAACTGCATATTCCCACCCTGCACGCTGAAATGTGCATAGATCTTAAATACGGTACTACAGATGAATCCGCGATGACCATCCAACGCGCTTTCAGGGGGGACAAACTAAGTTATACGGTAGATGGGAATGTACTTAACAAAAAAGGATGGGGAGAAGGATTGCTGATAGGCGGAAATTTGTCTTTATTGGTTGCACAGATTGGCTCTGATGCTGATTTAGACACCGATGGTAAAATATTGTTTATTGAAGATGTGCATGAATATCTGTACCAGATAGACAGTATGATGTGGACACTCAAGCGTGCAGGGAAGCTGGCCTTTCTGGCGGGATTGGCAGTGGGAGGAATGACGAGAATACAGCAGGACATTACCGATCCACCTTTCGGACAGACAGCTTATGAAATTATTTCAGATAAAGTAAAAGAATACAATTATCCGGTTTGTTTTGGTTTCCCGGCAGGACACGAGTTTAATAATTTCGCTGTCAGGCTGGGAATGATACACCGGTTAAGTATTACAGGCAATCATGCTATTTTAGAGGAGATTTCTTAATCTTATCTATCCAGCAATGAATCCATCACATGCTGATAAAGTGGTTGACTATATAAATCGTTATGATGCCCATCCGGAAGGGTAATATATTCGTCTCCTTTTTTTAAATAGGGCTTAAGCTTTTCAGATTGCCTGTAGGGAATAACGCGGTCTTTTCTCCCGTGAAAGATAACGATAGGAGAGAAGGTGTGCCGAATAAAACGATATACCGGAAAATGGTAATGCAAAAGCATGCTTACCGGATAAATCCTGAAATATCGTTTTGCCAACATATCGAAATTATAAAGAGGACATTCCAGAATGAGCATTTTACAAGGATGCAAAGAAGCCACATGAGAGGCCATAGCGGTTCCCAGTGATTTCCCATAAAGGATAATGCTGTCTGCGGAAAAATAGCTGCGCGCTAACTGATAAGAGATCAAAGCATCATTATACAGATCCCGTTCCGTATTGGGTCCCGTACTCTTCCCGTATCCAGGATAATCCATCATCAGCACATCATAACCTTGTTTTAGAAATATGGGAGCATATTTTGCAAAGTCAACCAGATTATCCGTATTTCCATGAAAATAAACTACCATTCCCTTGGCTGAGTCGGCTTCAAAGAGCACCATATTTAACCTGTCCGTATTAGTGAGCGGCAGATTAAATTCCCTGAAAGGATAGTCGAAATGAAAAGTATAGTTTGAAGGCAGCCTCGTTCCCCGAAGGATAATAGAAGCCTGATATTGATATAATAATAAGCCTGCGAGCGCATAAAGAACAATAAAGAGTAATATAATTCTGATCACTTTGCCTGCCTTACCTTTTTTCATATACCTGATTAAGCTTTTGCCTCCTGACGCTGAGGCAAAAAAATCTCAAATTTACTTCCTTTTCCTACAACACTCTCCACCTTTATTTTCCCTTCATGTGCATCTACAATTGCTTTCACGTAAGCCAGGCCAAGCCCGAATCCTTTTACATTATGCAGATTGCCCGTATGTGCGCGATAGAATTTTTCAAAAATTCGCGACAAGGTCTCTTTACTCATGCCAATACCATTATCTTCCACACTGACGATCAGGTTTTTTTTATGATTGGAAGTTTCAACGGAAATTACCGGATGCTCCCTCGAATACTTCAGTGCATTATCAAGCAGATTGGAAATCATGTTTGAAAAATGTACTTCATCTGCCAGTAGTATGGGATTTGTGGCATTCAAACGAAGCCGGATTTCTCCTTCCCTGTCCTTCAATTGCAATTCAAGATTCTGTACATTTTTTTCGATAATTTCATGCACATTGACCGGCTTGGGATTCAGCTTAATTTCCTGCCGGTCTAATAAAGCGGATTGTAGAATAGTTTCCACCTGCCGATGCATTCGCTTATTTTCTTCTTTGATAATACCGCTGAAATAACGTATTTTATCTTTATCATAAACCACTTTATCATTTCCGATCGCATCCACTGCCAGTGAAATAGTGGCTAAAGGAGTTTTAAACTCGTGCGTCATGTTGTTGATAAAATCCGATTTAATTTCCGATAATTTTTTCTGCCGCAGCGCCGCAAAAATAGTTAGCGCAAATGCCGTAATAATAATCAGGGTGAAAATAACGGAACCACTGATAATCCATTTCATGGAACGCAGGATATACACATAAGAATCCGCAGGAACGATAAGGTAAAGCATTTCCTGGTTGGTACTTAGCAGACTGGATAAAGAAGTCTGGGTAGGAACTAAATAAGTAATAAATTGCTTATGACGGATAGAATCGGCAAACCACACGGGAAAATCCGAAGTTCTTAATTCATAAGTGGAATAAAGCGGGCCTTTTGAAATAACCGCAAACTGAAAAGGTACTTCGAAACCCTGCAAATGAAGGTTTTGACTGATAATCTGATGAATCTCGGCCAGGTTATAACGAAATGGAACAGGAATAGCTTCTTGTGGGGGAAAGCCGGGAAATATGTTTCCCATAGAGCTATTAAACGTGGATTTCGCAGAATATCCCCCGCCCTCTTTATCAGGGTGCTTATTATTAACTATATCATTTCGGACTGAATCCAATACCTCTAACATTCGCTGATCGTACTGATCTTTTCGCATGGAGATGGCATTCCTTATCCAATTGACCTGGATAAAAATTATACCCGCTAACGACAAGGTGATCAATACGAAAATCCATGGAAAGAGTCTTTTCATTTTTACAAAGTTAATGGCTTCTGGTTGCTGTAAAATAAACCGGTGATGCCCCAGTCCTCAATTTAACGTTACTTTAACGGCATGTTTTAATAAAATTATTTTTTTATACTTCTAAAATAATGAATATATTTGAATAAATGTTTCCAGACGAAGAACATAAAATTCCCAATACGGATGAATTACCAGGTGCCGGCCAAATCCTGATTGCCAATCCTTTTTTAAGAGACCCTCATTTTTTCCGATCTGTTGTATTACTATGTGAATATCAGGAAGAAGGCAGCTTCGGATTTATATTTAATAAGCTGTTCACACAAACGTTGGATGAACTGATGCCGGACGCAACGATGAAGAAATTACCCGTCTATTTCGGGGGCCCTGTCCAATTAGATACCGTTCATTTTCTGCATACCGTTCCCGATTTGATTGAAGGGGGGTTTAAAATCTTACCCGACATTTATTGGGGCGGCGACTTTGAAAGAGCGGTGGAATTGTTGAATATGGGTATGATTGATACCGGCCAAATCAAAATGTTCATTGGTTATTCCGGATGGGATAAGGGGCAATTAGATGGGGAGCTAAAAGAAAACTCATGGATTGTGTCCAAAGCTAACAGAGGACTGGTTTTTGATGAACCGGATAAAAATATCTGGCCGCAATCCCTGCGGGAAATGGGAAATGGTTACACTTCTCTGGCTAACTATCCGCCGGACCCTTCGTTAAACTAAGATAATATTATTTTAATGATTATCCGTTATTGTACAAAAGAAATTTATTGGGAAAGGTAAAGCAGGACTCGAATAATAAACAAGAACATGAAAAAGAGAAAGGGTGTTTTCAAGTACAGGATTGGATCTGTATCACACGGGGATTAGGTCACCACTATAACCAATTCGCTCCTTGGTATTATTACAGATAGTCTATCCAATATTATTTCTCTATAGAAGTTGGCTCGGCGCCTTCCACTAAAACCGTGACCTGATTATTCAACACTTCTATAAAACCACCTTTGATATTATAAAAAGAGAAATGAGTTTTATCATTAAGGACTTTCATTTGCCCGGGGACTAAGGCAGCTACCATCGGAGCATGCTTTTCCATTACTTCAAAAGAACCGTCAATGCCCGGTAGCCGGACGCCGTAAACTTCGCCGCGAAAGGATTTTCGTTCTGGTGTATAAATTTCGAGTTGCATGGACTATTCGTTTTTAGCAGCCTGTTCCAATAATTTTTTACCCTTCTCTATGGCGTCGTCAATGCCACCGACCAGGTTAAAAGCAGCTTCAGGATATTCATCAACTTCACCATCCATAATCATGTTGAAACCACGGATAGTTTCCTCAATAGGTACGAGTACCCCTTTCAAACCGGTAAACTGTTCTGCTACATGAAAAGGTTGCGACAGGAAACGCTGCACTTTACGTGCACGTGCCACCACTAACTTATCGTCTTCACTCAATTCATCTAATCCTAAGATGGCAATGATATCCTGTAGCTCTTTATAACGTTGTAAAATTTGCTTTACTCTTTGTGCACAATTATAATGAGCATCTCCTACAATGGCCGCAGACAAAATACGGGAAGTAGAATCCAGGGGATCCACAGCCGGATAAATACCCAAGTCAGCTATCTTTCGGCTTAATACGGTAGTTGCGTCCAGGTGAGCAAACGTGGTGGCCGGAGCAGGGTCAGTCAAGTCATCGGCAGGTACATACACGGCCTGCACCGAAGTGATAGAACCGTTTTTAGTGGAAGTAATTCGTTCCTGCATCAATCCCATTTCAGTAGCCAATGTTGGTTGATAACCAACCGCGGAAGGCATACGTCCCAACAGCGCGGACACTTCTGAACCGGCCTGTGTGAAACGGAAAATATTGTCCACGAAAAACAAAATGTCACGACCACCGGTAGCTGTTCCATCACCATC
>SCQV01000294.1 GCA_004299085.1 Chitinophagaceae bacterium
CTGCTATCCGGCGTTGGTTCTTCACTTTGGATATTAGTTATCATATTGGTTGTTTCCAGCTTCATCGGCTTATTCTATTATTTGCGTGTCGTCTTTATGATGTTTGCGCACAGCGAATTACCCAGGCAAAAGGCTAAAGGAGGTTCTTTACTTCCGGCAGGTATTGTTTTAGCCATCATGTTTATCTTCCTCTTATGGATAGGCGTTTTCCCTGGAACTTTGTTGGATATTATTCAGCATTTGATACCGGGGATATAGGTAATTTTGGCAAGACTGGAGAAGTTTATAATAAACTATGAATGCCAACTTAAATGCGAAGCTTGTCAACTATACACAGGATTCTTACTTTTTTCATTGCAATTGTTTGGTTCGTTAGTGGACTTATTTGCAAAGTACTTAATCTTGTTCCAAGGCATCAGGAAATTGTTGCAAGAATCTTAGGGAACGAACATTCCAGACTATTAACATTTCTAATTGGACTTTGCGAAATTGTAATGGCAATTTGGATTTTAACAAACTTTAAGTCAAAGTTCAATGCTATTGCACAAATAACAGTTGTAGCGACTATGAATGTTTTGGAGTTTATTTTAGCCCCCAATCTTTTACTTTGGGGCAGGTTAAATGCTTTTTTTGCGCTGCTTTTCATTGGCCTTATTTACTACAACGAATTTGTTTTGAATACAAAATTAAATTTGCAAGGAACAAAATGAAGACCTTAAAAAACCATCCGTTTGCTGTTGAAGCATTTTTTGAAAATTCGCTTGTCCTAACCTTTGCTGTTCCCCAAGAGCAGCTTCAGAAACTTGTTCCCGAATGTTTAGAACTTGACACGTTTCAGAACAAATGGGCCTTCATTGCCATGGCGATGGTTCAGACAATTGAACTGCGCCCAAAAGGTTTCCCTAAATTTATGGGTAATAAATTCTTCCTTGTTGGTTACCGTATTTTTGTTCGTTTCACAAACAAAGCAGGCAGACGTTTAAGAGGCTTATATATTATCAAGTCTGAGACTGACAATAAGAAAATGGAATTTTTGGGTAATATTTTTACACATTACAATTACACTACCACCGATATTAAACAAACAACGGAAGGGACTTTAAAAAAGATCTATTCCGAAAAATCAAAGTTTAATTTAGTGATTGAAAAAACAGAAAGCGAGATAAATATTCCATTTAATTCGCCATTTTTGGATTGGAAAGATGCGAGAAAATTTGCAGGGCCATTACCACATACTTTCACTTATGACCCTAAAGATAAAACGGTTTTAATCATAGAAGGTGTTCGCCAGAATTGGAGACCTGAGCCTGTAAACGTAAAAAGTTATAAATTCGATTTTCTGAATAGCTTAAATCTTCAAGGCGTAGTTTTGGCAAATGCATTTCAGATTAAGAATATCCCATACTATTGGAAGAAAGGACAAATTGAAAAATGGAATTAAAACGAAAACCATTTCAGGGTGTATTCAACATTATCCGTTTTAACCGGCATTTTTATTTGACGGCAGGTTTAGTTATTCTTTTCTTGATTTTTATTAAACGATATTTCCCTGAAACCTTTCAAAATTATGTAGTTGGGATTGCATGTCTGGCTTGTCTGACAATTGCAATCTCATTAATCGTTTCATTTTACATTTACGATATTTCAGATCTTTATGAACTTAATTGGTTTAGCGAAGCTGACAATAAAGAAATCTTAAATATAAATGCAGGGTTTGATGAAACAAGCGGAATTATTGAGACCAAATTTCCCCATAGTAAATTAACAGTTTGTGATTTCTATAACCCCGAAAAGCATACTGAAATATCCATCAAAAGAGCAAGGAAAGCGTATCTTCCCCTTGAAAACACTATCCAAATATCAACTAACAAACTTCCATTCTCTGACAATTCGTTTGACTATGCTCTGGCAATACTTTCAGCTCACGAAATCCGGGACGAAAAAGAAAGAATTATCTTTTTTAAGGAAATCCGAAGAGTTACCAAGCCCGCTGGACAGATTCTAATAACTGAACATTTGAGAGATTTAAATAATTTTATGGCCTATACTATTGGCTTTTTTCATTTTCATTCTAAATCAAGCTGGTTAAGAGTTTTTGAGCAAGCTAGCCTGATAGTAAATCATGAAACCAAAACAACACCCTTTATAACGACTTTTATATTACAGAAGAATGGAGATGCATCTTAAGATAATTGGAGTTTTATTGATGGTTTTATCTTTTATTCACTTATTCTTCCCAATGTATTTCAATTGGAAAGAAGAACTAAAACCATTGAGCTTAATAAACAGGCAAATGATGATAGTACATACTTTCTTCATTGCCCTTGTAGTGTTCTTAATGGGTTTACTATGTTTAACTTCCACTCATGAACTTTTGGGAACTAAATTTGGTAAAACTATTTCTCTCGGACTCGGAGTCTTTTGGGCAATTAGACTATTTATTCAGTTTTTTGGTTATTCCGTCGACTTGTGGAGAGGTAAAATCTATGAGACGGTCATGCATATTTTATTTTCATTACTCTGGACTTACTTAAGTGTGGTATTTATTTGGACAGCGCTGCATTGAAAAAATGATACAATTGTGCGAAAGAAGGTTCAATTTTGTAGTTCTTGTTTTCCTTAATTCAGTAGTACTAATAAAGAAGACTACATTAAGATTGAATAAGAATGTATAAAATATTTTTTTGAATAAAAAGAATCCCTGCATTTTGAAATTTCTTCCCTGAGAATAATCATTTTTGTCATAAAATATTACTTATTTTTGCGTGTACGATTTTCTTATTCTTAAATTATAAGTTAAAAATATGCTAGAAATAATTCAAGATTATAAAACCCTTAAAGGTTTGTTATCCGGGTTAATCGCAAAATCCGGATACCGGAATGATTATATTGCCAAAAAGATTGGAATGGCGCCATCTTATTTTGCAACTAAAAAAGCGCGGGGAAACTGGAATGAGGATGAGGTAGAGAAAATCCTTGAGGTGATAACAAATGATGATGTGGAAGATGCTATTATGCTGGAGATAATGCGTAGCAGAAAAGATGAACCAAATATCCTACTCGAAGAATTTGAAAAACGTATGGGATGGAAGTAGTTGTAAAACCAAGCTTTGAAAAAGATATAAGGAAATGCCCATTATACATTCAACAAGATACAAAGGAAGTGATTGAGATTTTAAAAGCTGTCGAAAACCTGCAATCATCTAATCTTGATTATCAGAAATGCCAGGGTCGCAGAGGTGAAAATTATTACCGTATCAGGGTTGGTGACTGGCGTATTGGTGTTGAATTAAAGCATCCATCCCTTATTATTATTACCATACTTACCCGTGGACAGGTTTATAAAAGATTCCCTCCTCAATAAACTATGGCTTGAGGTAATTCCCCTTGGTATATTTTATAATGGACATCTCTCAAAACCTTATTTTTAGCTTTATTTAGCCACGAATGGCACGGACCAGCCAGCCGCCAGGTTGGTTTTCACGAATCCATATGTGGTTTTTAGAGATGCTCTTATATACCCCAACTTTAAGACAGATTATTGGCTTAGTTAAGGTGTTTTAACTCTCGTTTTTACGAGTTGTACCATAAGTTGTACAATTAGATTACCTTTGAAATATGAGTAAGAGGAAAGGATGATTGTCCCGCCGTCTTCGCCTTAAGGGTAGTTCCATCCTTTTCAGAAATACTGATTTTTTATAAGAGGGTTCTTCCTGGATATATTATTCCTTCAATTATAATTGACAAATATGCTAAAAACTTTAATTCCTTCAATCGTATTTGAATAATTCATACTTTTGCCTTTATTAAATGTTAATTTATCATGGCAGGAGAGCAATTAATTAAGAGGCCGGATTATACCGACAAAATAACCCCATTTATCGGGAAGAATATTATAAAAATATTAACAGGACAAAGAAGAGTCGGGAAAAGTTTTATTTTAAAGCAAATAATGGAAGAAATTAAAAGAAGGAATGCCGATGCCAACATCATTTATATAGACAAGGAACAAGAGGAGTTTTCCAACCTTAGCAATAATAAAGATTTGAACAAGTATGTAAATGCGCATTTGACTCAAAACAAGGAAAATTATCTATTCATTGATGAGGTACAGGAAATACAATCGTTCGAGCTTTGTATCAGAAGCCTTCTCAATCAAAATAAATGTGACATTTTTTGCACAGGGAGTAATGCTAAAATGCTCTCCGGAGAGCTTGCTACACTCCTTGGTGGTCGTTATATTTCTTTCTCAATACATGGACTAAATTATCAGGAGTTCCTTTTGTTTAATAAGATTAAGGATTCAAACGAAAACCTGAATTTATATCTGACTTTGGGGGGAATGCCCTATCTGCATAATATAGGGCTTGACCAATCCATTGTACGTGAATATTTGAAAAGCTTATATGCAACTATTTTGCTAAAAGACGTGGTGAAAAGGGAAAATATTCGCAACGTGGCTTTTCTGGAAAATCTGGTGATGTATCTAGCCGGCAATATCGGGAGCCTTTTTTCTGCACAAAACATCAGCAAATATTTAAAAGCACAAAAAATTAATCTGCCTACTCAATCGGTAATCAATTATTTAAAAGCTTTAACTAATTCTTTTTTTATTCATAAAGTTTCAAGGGCTGAAGTATCAGGATTAAAAATATTCGAGATTGGCGAAAAATATTACTTCGAAGACCTTGGGTTAAGAAATAGTATTCGTCCGCTTAATTACAATGCAGATATAAGTAAACTTATGGAGAATATTGTTTATCTCCATCTTTTGAAAAATGGCTATCAAGTATATGTAGGCAAATTAGGGGAAAAGGAGATAGATTTTGTTGCAGAAAAAGACGGAGAAAGGATTTATGTACAGGTGGTTTATATGTTGTATAATGACAAGGTAATACATCGTGAATTTGGGAACCTTGTTGAAGTAAAGGACAATTTCCCAAAATATGTAGTAAGTATGGATGAACTAAAG
>SCQV01000295.1 GCA_004299085.1 Chitinophagaceae bacterium
TCTACTACCTGCCATAGCGAGTAAGGCAAATGCTCCGGCTTCACGCCATAATAACGTGGTGGAATATCTTTCACTGCATCCTCGAAGGTGATATGGGCATTGGCCTCCCGGAGAAATCCTGATAGAAGCTTCACCAAGTCATTCCGTCCTTTACTATCAGCATCGTCCGTGATATTTTTCGTTGATTGATCTCTCATTTCTTAATATTTACTAAACTAAAGAAATCACTTACTCTTTCCCTAACAATTTAACCATACAATTGGTTTTAAGATAAATTCAAACAGCTTTCCTCCATTTCCCTAATTTTGCCGCATGAGAAAAAATAACGACCACTCATTGACTTTAGCGCAGAGAGACCACCTGGCAATCTGGCATCCCGATACTCAAATGCTCACGGAACCGTTACCTATTCCTATTGTAAAAGGAAAAGGCTCCCTGCTGATTGGAGAAGATGGCACGGAATATATTGATGGCATTTCCAGTTGGTGGACGAATATCCACGGGCATGGACATCCGTACCTAGCTCAAAAGATTTTTGAACAGGCTCAGCAATTGGAGCATTGCATTTTTGCGGGATTGACGCATCCGCCAGCCGTTGAACTGGCAGAAAGATTATTGCAAATCCTTCCATCAGCACAATCAAGAATATTTTTTTCAGATAACGGCTCTACGGCAGTCGAAGTTGGATTAAAAATGGCGATTCAATATTGGTTCAACCAGGGAATTCATAAAAATAAAATCCTGGCATTCCGTCATGGATATCATGGCGATACTTTCGGTTCCATGAGTGTAAGCGCACGAAGCGTGTTTACTATGCCCTTTCAGCAATATTTGTTTGAGGTTGACTACATTGACATTCCCGTGCCTGATGGAATCGGGGGGGGGGTATTTAATTCGCCGGAAAAATGTAGAGGTGATATGCCGGATAATAATTATTATGAAGCAATAAAAGAAAAAATTAGTTCAGGAGAGTACGCCGCATTTATTTTCGAACCTTTGATACTGGGGGCAGGCGGCATGTTGATGTACCCCCCGGCTGCCTTAGAACGCCTGATTAAAATATGCAGAGAGAACAACCTGTTGATTATTACGGATGAAGTCATGACCGGATTCGGGCGGACAGGGAAGCGTTTTGCTATGGAATATCTGCAGGTTCAGCCGGATATTATATGTTTATCAAAAGGATTAACCGGTGGAACGATGGCATTAGGCGTCACTTCCTGTGTTCAAAAAGTATATGATGCTTTTCTATCTGAAGATAAATTAAAAACTTTTTTACACGGACATTCTTTCACTGCCAATCCTATTGCTTGTTCTGCCGCCCTGGCAAGCTTAGATCTTTTTATGGAAAATACCTGCATGGAAAATATCCATCGAATCGTTGAACAACATGCCGCTTTCATTAAAGAAATAAAGGATAATCCTGCCATTAAAAATGCACGGCAAACAGGCACCATTATGGCTTTCGAAATAATAACACAGCAGCAAGATTCCTATATGAACCCTCTCCGTTATTTCCTGAGTGAATTTTTCTTCAGGCGGCATATTGTTTTGCGCCCGCTGGGAAATACTATTTACCTATTACCCCCTTACTGTACTTCTAATACTGAATTGAGAACCATCTATGATGCCATTACCTTTTTGTTAGAGAACGTAACCAGGCAGTCTTTTTATTCTGAGGAACGGCATAACAAACATTAATGTGGCAATAGCTGGTATCGCTTTGCGGTATCTCGCCGTCTTCATATATTTCCCAAACCACAGGTGAGGCCGTTTTCCCATAGCGTGTTGCAAGATGGGATAGCGCCAGATAAGTATGCTGGACACCGCCATAATCCCCCGTGTAATCAGCGACCAACAAAGATTCAGCGGGAGATACGATTAATTGTATATTACCTCTCGGAGTAAATTTTTGTTTTACGGGAATCCCCGCGTTAATCCTGAAAGTATGGTTATTCAACGCATGAAACTGTGCCCGCGGTTCTCCTTCTGCAGTTAAATGATTATCTGAAATAAATGCCCTGATAGAGTCAAATGACTTACTGAGCGCCCGGTATAGCTGGCTTTGCAATGCCGTATCCGTTACGGTGGCAAGATACGTTTTATGAACTTCAATCTTTTTGATTGGAATGTCTGAATAGGACTCCGCTTTTTCGCAGATAATTTTCAGATTATTGAGGCCTGCTTCCATTAACGGACCGGTGAGCTTGCCTAACATAGCCGCATAAAAACGCCGCCAGGGAGTAAATCCCGCGTTCATTTTAATGTACCACACGACTGTTGTACCGGAAGTATCACCGGACGACCGGAGTATATAAGCGCCCTCAAAGGGGGGGGTATCCCGGTAAACGAATTCAAAATGCAGGACACTATCCCCATCCAGTCCGGTAAGCCTGTATTGGCCATCCACTGCGGCGGTTGATTTTTTACCCAACCAGCTCATTTGCTCCAGCTTATCGTTATAAGAAATTTTGGCCGTAGGATCAATTTGTATCCAGGGATACCAGGCAGAATAACTTTCCAGGGTCGTCAGCTCGCTTAAAACAGTTTTTTTGCCCGCCTGAATGTAGGTTTCTTTCACTACCTTTCCTGTAGAGGGCAGCAGCAGCGTGACCAAAATAAAAATGATCACGATGCTGCAGATCAAAAAGATTATAAGCCGGATAACCTTTTGTGCCATAGTAAAATTTTTTTCACATTTATTCCCAACGAAAAACCTTCACAGCAACCGCATAAACCACCAATCCCCAAACCAGCAGGATAAGCAGCTCTTTGGGCAGTTGCCATAACCGGGCGCCTTCGAAAGCTACTTTCCGAAGAGCATCATTCAAATAAGTGAGCGGTAAAATTTTACAAATGGGCTGCAACCAGGAGGGAAAAACATCAATAGGGAAAAAGGTGCCCGCAAGCAAAAATTGCGGCAGTGTAACTACATTAGCCATGGGAGGAATAGCACTTTCACTTTTCGAAATGCCGCTGATGATAAATCCAAAACCCATAAAAATAATCAGCCCGATTACAGAAAGTATCAGCATTTCTATCACCGTTCCCAAGCCATGTATCAGGGTAAATTTGAAAAAATAATATCCCAAAACTATTAAAAATATAGCACCTAACAACTGAAAAATTAATCGGGATAACGCTTCACCAAATAATATGTTAAACCTTGTGACAGGTGTAGCGAAAAACCGCTTTAGCACGAGGGTTTGCCTGAGGCTGAAAAATAAGAAGGCCGTCCCGAAAACACCGGTGCTTAATAATGAAAAGCCCAACATCCCCGGCAGGATAAAATCTATCTCCCTGTATTTTCTTCCCGGCACAATGGTAGCATGAACAGTAGCAATAGAAGAATTTTGAGGAAAAGCCTTTTCATTTTCATCCGCTATGACATTTTTCAACATACCCCGGAATAAATTTATCTTATCAGCCCCGGCGCTTGAAGTAAATAATTCTACGGCAAATTGTTGCCCTGCTGCGCCTGAATCAGCTTTAGGAGTAATGTTAATGATAGAGGTAAGCTTCCCTTTTTTCAATGCCGCAATCATTGCCTGCTGTGATTCATTCGTCACTAATCTTACTTCAGGATTTTTTGTAAGCGCTTTATAAATAGGATTATGAATATCCGAAGCGGGATCAACCCCTACCCTCACTGAAAAAACGCCATTGCCAATAAATCCGAAAACCAATACAAAAGCCAAAGGAAAACCAATCGTAAAGATAACAGCAGAAGGGCTCCGGAGCATTGCTTTAAAGCTGGCAGTAGCAATCGCTAACAGCGCCTGAAGCTGGCTATATTTTTTAGGCATTGTTCACAAATATTTTTCCACAGGTGCAAACCTACAAGATAAATGTCAGAATAGCAGAAGAAGGAATGAATATTTTCTAATAAGCAGCTATATCATTAACCATACAATAACGCCTGATTGAAAGATTCACTGACTATAGACCTTGAAAGGTTAAAGGATTTTGTGCATTATTGACTATTACAGCGACAAACTGATTACACAAAGAAATAGGTGCTTACGGGAAGCGTTGCGGTTGCTTTTCGACACATTTCTGCAGCTTCAAAACGCCCTACTTGGTAAGCGTGGAATTACCCGCTATCACCAGCTTGTGTGTTTCTGCATGTTGCCCATTACTGATCTCCACAAAATAAATACCCGGAGCTAACGTGGATACGTCCATCTGCACTTGAGAAGCATTATTGCTAAATTGTTGCTGCTTTACTATTTTACCTGACGACGCATATATTTTCACCTCTTTAATAAATCCATTATTTCCTGCTTCTCCGATCTTTGAATACTGCTCATTTGTCGAACCGGAAGTAATGGTAATGGTTCCTGAAGCGGGGTTGGGGGTTATAGAAAATAAAGACGAGTATGCGCTACAACCGCTTATCTGGAAAGAATATCCCGGACTCCAAAGGCTCCATTCACCACACTCATTTTTCACCCGCGCTTTCAATGTCAGCATAAAGGGAGTAGTGGGGGGAGAAAAATATAAAGAAATGCCTGGATTGATAACTGAACCTGAAGAGCATTCATAAACGCCTGCATTATAAGTGACCTGGTAAGGTTGAGGGCTCATGATTTGCCAATCCACCTCCGTTATTCCATCATTCAATAAATCACATCCAGAGTCTCCGTTATAGGTTGCCCCAAAGGATAAGCTTTGGCCATCTATGCAGGAAGGGCCGTTCTCTTCAATATTGATTTGACTTATGCTTGGAGTCCCGAATATTTGAATATCTTTTTGCCATTGGAAAGAAGAACTACAAGAATTAGCAATGGTAGCCGTTAAAGTAATGGTTCCTTCCATTATTTTCGTTACCGTTACCTGGGCACCATTGGGGGTAAGGCTGACTATACCTGATGGCGTTGCGGTCCATGAAATAATTGCTCCCGAAGGAGCACCGGATAAATTATAAACCGATGAGCCGCAAAGACTACTGCCTCCCATAATCTGGATGTTGTCAGAGCAGATTTTAACACAATTAAAGGATGAATCCTGCCACTGTTGTATCCAATCGGACATAGGTTGTGTATATGAGATATGCAGCAGATTCGATGACGGAGCATAATAATCATCAAATGCAGACAAGCAACCAAGACTGTCACAAATTGATTCATCCAAATGCGGCCAGGGGTTTTGAATGGCTAATGAACTGACAGTAGGAACAAAGCAAAAATCTGGTTGAACTACATTAAGCTCAAAAAAACGTCTGTATTTTAGAGGAATACTACTTTCTATATCAGAAACATCAATAAACTTGTTTATATTATAAATACCCCCGGGAGCATTATCTAACGGTTGCATATCTGAAGTAGAATTAATATCACATTTTGTCAGATAGTCATTTAGGTTGATGATCCCCAATATTTTTCTTTGAATATTAATTTCTCCTTGGTAGAGTAACGACCCATTATTCACAGACCAAACATTAAAGTTTGTAAACATCTTGGTGTTAAAAGAGAATAAGGCAAGCGGAAACTGTCCCCAGATATTATTCACAGGATTGATTCCCACATTTAAGGCCGGACCCAAAGCCGCGATTCCTAATTGACTGAAATAGTTTATGCCGTTGTTACTGCTATTGGAGCCATTAAATAACTGAGAGCCTGTCGCAAATTGTTGGGTACCATTACAAGCACCATCTGAGATACTGATATCTCTGCAATCTTGTGGATAACCCATACTATTTATTTCCGACTGAAAGTTTGCATACGCGCTGTTATCGGACTGGATACTATATGAAGTAGGACTATTATGTATTAAATCATAACGTTGAACAAGCAATTCTTTGGCCGCTGGTGAATTGAAAATATCCAGTGCCTGATCAATATTGGGCGATATATCATGCCAGTTGATATAAACATATGGAAACTGTGGTTGAAAGCCAGCCGAAATTATCTGAAATTCAGCCAGGTGTTGCACAAGCAACTGATAACCTACTGGCACATTAGCTCCATATTGTGGTCCATCATGACTTATAAATAGCCGTGTCTGATGATTTATGCCATTAAGCTCCATGTCTCTTAAGGCATAACGGGCAATTACAGCCCCCATACTTTCTCCTACGACCACATTTTGCGTAGTTACGCCATACTGTGCTTTCCATGCATTTACCTGCTGAATGAGTGTTTCCACCAGATAGGCATTCCGTTCTATATAATCCATGCCATTGTTAAAGCTTATATATATCACATCATAATCATCAGTACTATCTAATTCGTTATTTAAGGTGATTAGTGAAGGGTTGGGATTCAATGGATTATAGGTGTTTTGATCATGCGTGATATTAGGTATCAATTGGGTTAAATAATACCCCATATTATGTCCGACACCTGTGGTGGGGTCAAAGCCTTCTATAAAAATCAAAGGCTTCTGTATATGCCCTGAAGTATTATGCACACTTAGCTGAACAGTTACTAACCCTGTGTCTTCTTGGCCGAGGTATGCTTTGTCGGCAATCAGTTGCCAGTCATAATATAAAAAAATTCCTTGACCAGGGCCATTTCCGTAAAGTGGATTCACTTTCCCTTTTCCCTGGTTTTCCTTTACACTTTCTTCTTCACTGCCATTAGGGTTGGTATAGATGTCAACTTTACTATGGGCTATCATTTGAGTGGCATCCGTGAAAACTATCTTAATACCCAAATCTTGCAAGCCGGTACTGTCAAACGTCAGAGAAAAGGGAGTATTTATAGGTTCGGCTTGCCAAGTGTAGGCTGTGCTATCTGTAGTAATATACATACTACTGACGGTCTTGCCTGTATTGGTATAAAATAAGCTTGTGTTAATGATGAAGTTATTTGAACCGGTGTACAAGCTTTGCCGTACCGGCGCCATTGCAAAAAGTGTATCCGTCTGGTAAGGGCTTTGTGCTCTGCCTGGCACATCATAAAGCTGATCACAACTGTCTTTAACTAAGTTGGAAGTGATGGCATTGCTCTTAAAACTATTATAATAATAAAACATCACAGCCAATGCATCTATACTATCCGGATTATTATAAGGCTGAAGAGCACTATTGATTCCCCCTAAGGAGTCCATGTTGGCAGTGGCATTAATCTGGTAGCTATAAAGATTAGCGTACAGCATCCTACATTCATCTATGTTTATATAATTACTATCATTCAGATTTGATCCCGTAAAATTTTCAGGTGGGAGAACATCTATTCCATATTCCTGCAGCATGCCGGTAGGTACTTGGCTTTTATCCAGATGTTGAAATATGTAATCTATTCTCCCGGCAAAGGTCGTAGAGGTATCGGTAGGGCAACCAGTGATATTTACTCCTTGCTTTATATGGGTTAAATAATTGGCATGATGGCTCATTGGAAATTTTTCAGCACCTGCTTTTCCTTTGCCATTATATCCCTTTTGAGTATAGGGGTGTAAAGCAAAAGATAAAGAAATAAAAGTAACGAAAATGACAAATGATGCATATAACCATCTCTTTCGGTTAAGGAGTAATTTTAGGTAAAACATTTCCTTGGTTTTTTATGGATGAAATATTAATAATATCTAATATCAAATCTTCCATCAGTAATTTTTAAGGTGTCACAATAATCCGAAGGAATTTCACAACTAAATATCCCAGATATAATCTTGTGTACCGAATCGGCTCTGGTAATTATCAAAGACCCCTTTGTAGCATAAGTGTTAGACTCCCCCCCCCCGTACCCTCCATTTCCTCTAAAACAAGAATCTCCGATAGTTCGCATAAGAGCATAACTTAACGCTGTATTGGACAAGTCATAAACTCTATTTAGCTCAATTTTACCAGTTTTTACGGCTATAGATAAATATTCAAAATCTTTTACACGAGTCGTTCCAGAAACAGCGAATCCTCTATAATCATAAATCCCATCTATATCTGGAGCACCGGTTGGTCCACCTACATATTTAGCAATCCAAAGTTTTCCATCTATAAGACATGCAAAGGTTTCGGCTCCTGTTTGCGTGGCATCAGGTAAGCCATAAGGGTTATCAGGTTTGGGAGGATGATATTTTTTGCAACTATAAGAGCCGGTGAGAATGACAATACTCAATAGAAGAAAGAAAAAAAAAGGTGTTTTCATTTTAGGCCGGTTTTAGGATATTAGTTGCAGTTATTACAGTCGGGAATACTATCTTGTTTAAATCAAATTTTTGAAAAGATTGCTATCCCACTTTTCGGTAGCATACCAATAACTGCATGTTGCGCAAGCCCTGCAAATTCATGAGCTGTCAAATATCAAATTATTTGGAAGATTAGTGCCCATGAAACTCAAACGCTGCATCCAGGAAAAATAAATCTTTGAAGTTATTGCCAATATTAATTCTATGATTGTCAATTAGTTATAGAAGAACAAGCCTGTCTGCACCTTGCAATAACTGAAAGGCTGGAGAATAGATTGAGGGTGGCTACTTCATGGATCAAGGGTGGATGAAGGATGGACTAAGGGTATTTAAAGAGCACTTTGAGTATCCATGAGCCACTCCATCTTAATAAGTCAGGCCATATTGCCGGCTCGTCTGTATCTTTAGTGCGCTTTAAATAGGGCGATGATAGGGAGGAGATAGGGAGAAGGTAGGGATATCCCCCCTTCTGCCCGCGTTTCGATTAGTCCCTTATAATTTCATGACAGGGGGTGAACTTTGCAGGAATTGTTAGCCTAAAAGGCTAAAATATGAGTAACTCCGGGCGAAGCCCGGGGTGAAATAAATAAATAGAAAAGCCAACTCCGAAGGAGTTGAACACTAAACCCATTCCTTATCATTATGGTTATCAATCAGTTAGAGAAGAACATACCTTCCTGCACCCCTGCAATAACTGAAAGGCTGGAGAATAGATAGAGAGTGGCTACTCTATGGATCAAGGGTGGATAAAGTATGAATAGAGTATGGATTAAGTATGGACTAAGCGTAGTTAAAGCGCACTTAAAGCGCACTTTGTGTATCCATGATCCGGATTTACCTGCATGGATATGGGAATATAAAGTTTGGCCAGCACATAGATTATCAAACTCACATTAATAATTATTACTACCCGGTAAAATGACAGCCACGGAGAGTTCAGTTAACTAAAATATTAAAAGGCAATCTTGCAAGGGTTTCACCTTCCGACTGAGTCATTCGTTTAATATTCCTGTACAGCAAATAGTTTTTACCTAATTGTTCCTTTAAAATCTTTGTTTGTGCATCATCGGAAAATTGATGCAGCACTTTTTGAAAGGTGGCTTCCTGTTTTGGATAAGTGGCCAATGAATAGCTTGTCAGGTGAGCCATTCGGGCAGCGCACGCAATAGCCGCCTGAAGCCCGCCTAATTTGTCTGCCAGGCCAATCTTTATGGCACTTGCACCACTCCACACCCGTCCTTGTGCAATGCTGTCCACTACCTGTTCGGGCAAGTGCCTGCCCATCGCTACTTTATGTTTAAAGGTTGCATATACGCTGTCAATACCTTCCTGAATGAATTGTTTCTCTATATTCGTCAATGGTTGTGCATAGCTTCCCATGTCTGCATATTGCGCGGTCTTTACTCCATCGAAAGTAATACCCAGCTTATTTTTAAAGAAGCTTTGCAAATCGGGAATAATGCTGAATACGCCGATAGAGCCGGTCAATGTATTAGGCTCCGTAAAAATGCTGTCAGCTTCGCAGGAAATATAATAGCCTCCGGATGCAGCATAATCACCCATAGATACAATTACGGGCTTCACTTGTTTTGCCAGTAATAACTCGCGCCAGATGGCATCAGCAGCCAAAGCACTGCCACCGGGAGAATTCACTCGGAACACAATAGCTTTAATGCTGCTATCCTTGCGAAGCTCGCGTATCAGGGGAACATATTGATCAGCGGCTATCTGCGGATCGCCCGAGGTATTGCTTCCCGAAGAAACAATATCTCCCTGTGCATACAATACAGCTATGCTCTCTTTTGATGAATTATCTGCAGGAGGATTTGCTCTCGCATATTTTGCCACACTCATAAAAGGTATTTTGTCATTGGCAGCTATACCGTCTTTGCCACGAATGGCATCTTTTACTTCATCATCATATTTCAATCCATCCACTAATCCGTATTTCAAGGCATCGTAAGCGGTACGTATCAACCCTTCATTGGCAAATTGAAATAAGGATGCCGTATCAATGTGCCTGGAATCGCTGATGCCTTCTAAAAAATGTTGATACAAATCACTTAAGTAAACGTTGGTTTGTGTCTTGTTGGCCGGTGTCATTTGAGTCACGCGAAAAGGTTCGGTAGCGCTCTTGTATTTCCCTTCAAAAAAGACCTGCGGGTTAATCTCTAATTTATCCAATGCGCCTTTAAAGAACATGAACTGTACAGAAAGTCCGGAAAAATCAAGCATTCCCACGGGATTCAGAAATATCTTATCTGCTGCCGAAGCTACATAATAACCCTTTTGAGAAATAACGGTTCCATAAGCATACACAAATTTACCGGACTTCTTAAAGCCAAGTAAAGCGCGTCTTATCTCTTCATTAGTGGCAAAGCCGTTTGGATCGCCATCCATTTCTATAAATATGCCTTTAATTCTGTCGTCATCTGTGGCTCTTCGGATGGCATCTGTTATATCATGCAACCCGGGAACAGAGACATTGCCTTTTCTTAAAATGGCATTCAAAGGATTAAATGAGCTTTGTTCATTCAGGCGCTTATCTAAATTTAATACCAGGACTGTTTTTTTACCCACGGTAATAGTCTCTTTAGTATTCACTGCAGCCGTAATTATTCCAAGAAAAATCAGGAAGATAATGACCGAAAAAATAATAATCGCCAACAATGATGCAAAAAACATTTTTAGAAAGCTCTTCATAACAGGTTTTTACTTTAATCCTCAAAAATACGCTTAATTGTTACTTTTGCCGTTCATAACTTTATGATAACAGTATATTTACTTCTCGGGACTAATATGGGAGACAGGCTGCAACACCTGAAGGATGCCAGGGAACTGCTTGGCGCAGGAGATTATAATGAAAAGATGGCTCCCGGAACGCAATTAACCCTGCTGCAAGAATCCTCTATATATGAAACGGCGGCATGGGGGAAAATTGAGCAGGATGATTATCTGAACCAGGTAATTGCCGTAAGCACAGACTTGCCACCTCTGACTTTGCTAAAAATAACTTCCTGTATTGAAACTCGTCTTGGACGCGTCAGGAAAAAGGTATGGGAACCACGCATTATTGATATTGACATTCTTCTTTATGAAAATGAAATTATCAGAGAGGAAAAATTAATTGTACCACACCCGCACCTGCAGAACCGCCGTTTTGTGCTTACCCCCTTATCTGAAATAGCTCCTCATCTACTACACCCAGTACTTGGAAAAGATATTCTTACGCTTTTGGAAGAATGTCCCGATACTTTGTGGGTGAGGAAATGTAACGGCATTTAAATAGTAAATCCATGAGGGATCACTGCATTTTTTTTGATCACGACGATGCCGCTTTTCACCACGTAAAGTTCATGATTAGTATCTTCCAGATGGGATCCGCCATTAATTCTTACATCATTACCAATGCGGCAGTTCCGGTCTAAAATGGCATTATTAATATAACAACGTTCTCCAATACCGATGGGGGGAATACCCCGGCTGATGGTTTCATTGATCTCATCCAAAGTCTGATAGTTGTCACTTCCCATAATATAGCTGTTTGAAATGGTAGTGCCGATTCCAATACGTGTCCGGATACCCACTACGGCACGTTCCAGACGGCTCGCCATGATAATGCAGCCATCCGCAATCAGCGTACGTTCCAGCGTTGTGCCGGAGATTTTAGAGGGCGGCAGCATACGGGCATGGGTATAGATGGCATAATCATGATTAAAGAGATTAAATTGAGGTATCCCTTCCGTCAGCTCAAGATTGGCCTCAAAAAAAGATGCAATATTCCCAATATCCGTCCAATA
The DNA here is from genome assembly GCA_004299085.1 of Chitinophagaceae bacterium. GTDB lineage: Bacteria > Bacteroidota > Bacteroidia > Chitinophagales > Chitinophagaceae > FW021-bin31. Next base: position 11,925 of record SCQV01000295.1, read on the forward strand.
CCCTTCAAATGGAAAGCTGACAACCTTATATTCATGTTCTATCGCCTGAGGAATTATCTCTTTTCCGAAATCTACCGCTTCTCCTTTAGATCTGAGCACATCAATCAGGAATTTCCGGTTGAAAATATAAATCCCCATCGAAGCCAGGTAGTTTCTTCCCTTTTTTTTCATTTCTTCACTGACGGGAGAAGTCCAATCATGCAACACATCCGCCTTGGGCTTTTCAATAAAGGATGTGATGGTTTCTTCCTCATTGGTTTTCATAATGCCAAAGCTCGTAGCGTCATGGCTATTCACAGGTATGGTGGCAATGGTAACCGATGCTCCTTTGCTGATATGAGCGGATAGCATATCATTAAAATTCATCTGATAGAGTTGGTCGCCGGATAGTATCAATACATATTGAAACTCGTGTGTTTCCAGATGATGCAGGCATTGCCTGACCGCATCGGCCGTGCCCTGAAACCAGGAAGTGCTGGAAGGAGTTTGCTCTGCAGCCAGAATATCCACAAAGCCGGTATTGAAGTGATCAAAATTATAGGTATTCTTAATATGTTTGTTTAATGAGGCGGAATTGAATTGTGTCAAAACAAATATCCTTCGTATATCTGAATTCAGGCAATTAGAAATAGGAATATCTACCAGCCGGTATTTTCCGGCAATCGGCACCGCCGGTTTGGAGCGGCTTTCTGTCAACGGTGATAACCTGGTTCCCTGTCCCCCGCCCAATATAAGGGCAATCACTCTTTGTGGCATAACTGTTATTTTAAGGTTTTATATAAGTCAATATATTGTTGTGCGGATGTATCCCATGAAAAATCCAGCTTCATCATTTGACGGCGTAAATCATTTAATTTTTTCACATCCTGGTATAATGCAACTCCCCTGTTGATAGAATGACAGATATCCTCAATAGAAGGTTGAACAAAGCGAATACCATAACCACCCGGATCGCCAAAATCAATCACCGTATCTCTCAATCCTCCAACACCTCTGACTATCGGCATGGTTCCATATTTTAAGGAATACAGTTGATTCAATCCGCAAGGCTCCACCCTCGATGGCATCAGCAAAAAATCACTGCCGGCATAGATTAAGTGAGAAAGCCTTTCATTATAACCGATGAAGGAGTTGTACTCTCCTGCCAGATGTGGCTTTATTTGTTCCAGCGCTCCTTCTATCTCACCCCTTCCGCTGCCTAATACCAGGAAACTCGCATGATGGTTAGTTTCGTTTATGGCGCGTAAAATAGCCTCCGGCAAGAGATCAGCGCCTTTATCGTCCACCAGACGGCCTATGAAGGAGAAAAGCGGCTTTTGAGCATCCAGATGGAAAATATCACAAAGGGTCTGCTTATTTTTTCTTTTTCCCGAAACAAAATTTTTCAGATTATAATGCGCTGTAATCATGTCGTCAGTGGAAGGATTCCATACGGCAGTATCTATGCCGTTTAAAATACCCGAGCACTTTCCTGCTTCCTGCCTGAAAAGGGGCTCTAATCCGTTTGCCGACCCCATAAGCTCTTGCAGATACCCAGGGGATACCGTGGTGACATGCCATGCATTTTTTATGGCGGAAGCCATGGGATTAATATGGTGATTCCAATCTATCATCCCGGTTTTCCAATTATCAAAGGAAGGCAGCCAATACATTTTGTCCCAGCCCATTTGTCCCTGGTACTGCGCATTATGGATAGTGAATACCGAAGGAATATTTTTCAGCGATGCATACTTAAAACACTGTGTCATCATAAAGGGTATTAATCCTGTCTGATGATCATGGCAATGAATAATATCCGGCTTATGCTGCCATGAATTGAGCCAGTCGAGCGCAGCTATCTGAAAAGCTGTGAACCGTTCGGAGTCGTTCCACTCTCCATACACGTTTTCCTGATGCAGCAGGCCGGGTATTTCCAATATGTAAAGGTCAAAGCCGAGCTTGTTGTTTTTCTCTTTGATCACATCAAAATGGCGCCAGTCATTTCCAATCCACATTCCGCCTTCATGCACGAGCTCAAACTCATTTTCAGCCATAAAAGGCCTTTTGTAAAAAGGCATTAACACCTTGGCAATATGACCTTTTTCCTGCTGATACTTAGGCAATGCACCCACTACATCTCCTAATCCGCCCACTTTGGCAACAGGGTAACACTCGGCGCTGATATGTATAATCTCCATTTATTATTAATTATAAGGATGTAAGCTGAAGAACAACTTCGTTCTTTACAATTCAGGAATGAATATACACACTTTTATATAACCAAAAAAAAATTTCAGAATAACCGGCTCATTTTACTCTCATCCGGAATGGACTATACTTCTGCCTTGATCTGCCTGTACTTTAAACAAAAGGCTTAATTCTCCCTTGTTGGGATAAAATGCCGGTAAACGTATAAAATCTTTAATGAATTTAGTACGCCTCGAGTGAGTTTTAACTTTATCCACTTTGTTTATACTTTATAAAGGCCACCGGCCCCAAAGGGGAGGAAATCGTTATATTTAGTGGAAGATCATATTCAGACTTTATACATTGAGTGCGCTTTACCCATGCTTTACCCATGCTTTACCCATGCTTTACCCATGCTTTATCCATGCTTTATCCATGCTTTATCCATGCTTTGTCTCTGAAGAATCAATAATTGAGTAAAAAAGCCATGAAACCGATTCTATAAAACTCAGAAGAAAAGGAATAATAAGGTTAGGAGGTGGTGATAATTATTCTGCCAAGGTTAACATCCCGCTCTTCATACTCCCTTTAAATATCAGAAGCACGAGAGGTACCTGAATCTTCACTACCCACGTTGGCTTGAAAATTTAGAGCATGAGTCCACTATGAAAAGTAAGTTTTATCAATGTTGCCACGAAGACACCATGTTTCACAAAGGTCTGTAAAACAAGTAATTACACTCAGTGCTTTCTTTGTGACCTCGTGTCTTTGCCCAAAGGTTCAAAGAACTCCTTTGTCCGTAAGGACTCCTTTGGAGGAGGCTCCTCCGGAGTGGCATTTTTTGACTTTTCATAGTGGGTATAATGTTTTAAAGGATGAACAACAATATCCGCAAAGCAAATGGAACCTATTGAGGCCCTTAAGCATCACCGGCCTTTTGTAAAATAAGCCTGAAGTGTTCTGAATCGCGCAGAGAATAGTTCACCCTTTATTATCCTTCCCGAATTGCACGATATCCCCTTTAGTGAATTTTGTCAGTTCAATAATGCTGGCTGAATGCCTTAAAAAAGGAGGAATAATGTGAAGTGCCTCTTCTTTATTGTCAAATTCGCTGATGAACCATGATTTATGAACGCCGGATTTACAGCCCCAAAAGGCATTAGCCAGTAAATGTGATCCGGATTCCACAAATAATTTGATCACCTGCTTACACTCATAAGTGTTTTCTGAATGAGGTATCTCAATTAAATAAGTTGCCATTTTAAAGATTGTTTAAGATTGATTATTGGATAGAAGAATCATAATTTAAAGACTATATTTTTCGGTTATGAACCGAACCAACGTTCTCTACGGCTGGATCCGAATTGTTCCTTATCGGCGGCCAGCGCTTCTGATGCGTTAAGATGGACACCAAAAGGCTTTGGACCGGAAAAGAAATCAACATCCACACGGGCAACTGTACCTTTACCAAATTCGATATAGCAAGACCCCGCTCCGGTATATGATTGGTCGTTTTCAGTACCTTTGAATGAAGCGATAATAGACGCAGCCGCAATTTTTGCCGCACCTTCTGCAAATACACCCGCTTTGGGAGTGCCCACGCTCGTTACATCCCCGATAGCATATACGCCGGGAAACTTTGTGAGGAGGTTAGTTCTGCTTACGGGTATCCAGCCGTTTTCTGTCATGCCGCTCTTCAATACAACGTCAGGTGCCACATGCTTTGGAATACCAAGAAACAAGTCACAGGGCAATTCAGTTCCGTCATCCAATACAGCTACTTTTTTCTGTGCATTCAATGAGCTCACTTTCCGCTGGGGTATAAACTTTATATCTCTCTCTTCAAAGGCTTTTAATAAGGACCTTGAGGAATCGGGTGATGGAGGAATCGGTGATCCAAAGGGTATAACGAGGCTGAGGTTACAGGCATCCCGTACGTTCCGCCTTGTCAGGAAATCATGCAACATCAAAGCTCCTTCGCTTGGGGCAGGCGGGCATTTAAAGGGGGCGCCACACACGCCTACAACAGCACTTCCTTTCGTAAAACGGGGAAGTATTTCTCTTAATTTTTCGGCGCCGCCAAAAGTATAATATTCATTGCCTCCTTCTGCAAGCCCCGGGGTTGCACTGAAATCGTAATCAGCGCCCAGCGCCACCACCAGTATATCTGATTCATAAGTGGCTTTTTGAGTGGCCACTTTTTTACTAACCGGATCAATGGCGATAATGGTTTCTTTCTTAAATTTTACACCGGGCTTCACCATACTACTGTAAGGAATTTTTACCTTTTCCGGCGGCTTACGTCCAAACATCACATCTAACTTAGAAAAGCCAAAGAAAAATGAGTCATTTTGGTCTATCAGCGTGAGATCAAGATTATCGCCGATCGTTTCTGAAAGCGTGGAGCAAAGCTCCAGCCCACCAAACCCCGCGCCTAATACGGTTACACGTAATTTCATGCTATTGATTTAATTGTTTAAAGGTCTTTTGACTTGTATGGAATTAAGCAGTAAAATTAATATAAATTAAACGAACAAAAGCTGAATGTATATTTCATTGAAAAAGAAGGTATTGTCAAGAAAAAGAGAGAATAGAAATGGAGATCGTCCCAACTATGATTATAGTAAATAGAGCTGTTGTAAGAAATTGCTACAGTTGTCAATGTCCAATTTTCAATGCTCAATGTCCAAAGCGCAACTTTCAACGCTCAATTTTCAATGCGCAACTGTAAACTAATTTCAAATCCTTGCTTATTTTTTCTCACTCTTAAAGATAGTGTTATGAACCTGAACATGAGGCCCCATCAACTTTTTAGCTTCATCATTTAATATATTCAAGGCCGTTCTTACGGGAAATTCTTTTTCATGCAATGACAATTCCAAAAGCTGTTTATCCAGGATCTTACCGTCTGCACCAGGGTCCATTTTTCCTGAAAGGGTATTTATCAGATTCACTAATTGCTCTTTAGCATTACATACCGCTTCCCAAGATTCTGTGCTGACATATATCTGCTGGGAGATATTATGTTCATATTCCGCCTGAATGCTATGCACCATCAGCATCCGTGTATTTTTTACCTGTAACCCCGGCTCGTTGATTCTGGAGATAAGACTTTCCGGTTTAATTCTTTCTAGAAAAACGACTAAACGCTCATAAGCCTGCAGCCGCAAAGGCAAAGCAATATCATTATTATTCTTTTCTCCTTCCACAGGAGGAGCCTGATCCTTTGCTTTTTTCTGTAGAAACCAATCGCGTAAAGTGAAAATAACAAATACAATAAGGGCTACAGCCACTAAGATATAAAGCAATTGCTGAGAAGACATAGAAATATGAATTTCGTCAAATTATAATTAAAATAAAACCCGCACCGGTTTTTTTATGGAGCGGGTTTTAAATATCATAAACAAAATGAATTATTTTTTGGCTACGGCTTCTTCCAGCCTGGCTTTCTTCGCCTGAGTCTTTGCTTCTTCCAGCGTCACTAATTTATTCTTTCTGTCAAAGTCAACTAACACCGGAGCCGCCACAAAGATTGAAGAATACGTACCGGTGACGACACCAATCAGCATGGCAAAGGCAAAACCTCTGGTGGAGGCGCCGCCGAAAATAAACAATACCAATAAGGTGATGAACACAGCTACAGACGTCATAATGGTACGACTCATGGTATCATTGATGGCTCTGTTGATAACGGTATTCCTGTCAACGCCTTTTAACGTATGGAAATACTCCCGGATACGATCAAAGATAACCACCGTATCATTCATGGAATATCCTATCACGGTGAGGATGGCCGCTATAAAGTCCTGATTGATTTCCATCGGGAAAGGAACCAGGTTTTTAAAGAATGAAAAGACTGCTATTATCACGAGTGAGTCATGTATCAAAGACAAAATAGTACCTACCGAGAATTGCCATCTGCGGAATCGCAGCAAGATATAAGCAAAGATCACGATGAGTGCAAAGATAACCGCCTTGACTGCCCCCCGCTTCAAATCCTGAGAAATAGTAGGCAACACTGTTTGGGAGCTCATCTTATAACGCTTATCAAACGTGGTGAAGTTGGTTCCTGCAGGTAAAAAGTTATGGAGGCCTTCATACAACTTTTGTTCGACCAGTGAATCCACGTTACGTCCCGGCTCATGAATCAAATAAGCTGTTGTAATATTTACCTGATTTGCTTCATTCACCGTTTTTACTACAGGATAGTCCCCAAAATAGGGTTTTAAGGTTTCTTTGACTTTTTCAGTGTTTACAGGCTTATCAAAACGCACGGTATAGCTGCGCCCTCCGGAAAACTCAACGCCTTCATTAAATCCGTGAAAAAAAGAGGATATACCAAATAAGACAACGATAGCGGAAATGACATAAGTGTATTTCCTGGCTTTAACAAAATCAAACTGGGCATGTCTGAAGATAGCTTTAGACAAACGCGTAAAGTAGGTAAAATGCCTGTTCTTTTTGGTCCAGTAATCTTCAATCATTCTTGAAATCAACAATCCGCAGAACAACGACAACAGCAGACCTAAAATCTGGGTAGTGGCAAAACCTTTAACTGCTCCTAATCCAAAATAGAACAAGATGACCGCCGTCAGTAAGGTAGTAATATGACCATCCAATACGGGTGCATAAGAATGCTTGTATCCATCCGAGATGGCCTGGAAATATCCCTTCCCCCGGACAAGCTCTTCTTTTATCCTCTCAAAGACAATTACGTTTGAGTCCACCGCCATACCAATAGCCAATATCAAACCGGCGATACCGGGCATGGTGAGTGTGGCGCCTAAAGCTGCCAGAACGCCGACCGTAAACAACAAGTTAAATATAAGGGCAATATTAGCCACCCATCCGGCTGTATTGTAATATATCAGCATCATAATGAAGATCAAAATGAAGGATATAATAAACGATTTGGCACCGGCAATAATGGATTCATGCCCCAGTGTAGGGCCTATGACTTGTTCCTGCACAATATGAGCCGGAGCGGGTAACTTACCCACTTTCAGAATATTGGCAAGGTCCTGCGCCTGCTGGATAGTGAAATTACCGGTAATAGAGGAACGGCCTCCTGAAATCTCTTCTGTGGGCGCCGGCGCTGAATAAACGACGTTATCCAGCACAATAGCAATAGGCTTATGTACATTGGCCGCCGTCATTTTAGCCCAGATTTTAGCGCCCACATTGTCCATAGTCATGCTGATTTCCGCCCTGCCATTTTGATCCACATCTTCCCGCGCATCCACTACATGATCGCCGCCCAATAAAGGTTTGCTGCTTCCCGGCGGCATTTTGATGGCATATATATCCACAAATTTGCTGAATACGCCTGTGTTTGGATCTTGTTGCATCTGGCCAAACAGGAATTTCAAATTCCTCGGCATCACATTTTTAACGGCGGATATCTGTAAATAACGATCCCATAATGCAGTATCGGCGAGCGAGATGGAAGCTATGGCGCCATATTGCTGAGGCTGGTGTAATAAGCTTTCCAGAGGATTTTTATTCGTCAGGCCGCTTAATGCACTGGAAGCGCCGGTGTCTTGCGCCTGATGGTTTTTGTTTACCAATGCGGCAAGAGCGCCCAATCCGGATGTATCGGACGATGCTTCTTTTGGAGCTTCGCCGGATTTCTGAGTGGTGTCGGCAGCCGTTTTGCTTTTAACAGCAGCAGAAGTAGTAGAGGCCAGATAATTGGCAACCGCTTCATCCATCGGCTTCAGCACGTTAGTGGAAAAATCCTGATCGGGTTCGAAAACTTCCCAGAATTCCAGCTTGGCTGTGGCTTGTAAATAATTGTTTACACGCTGAGGATTGTGAATACCCGCCAAGGCAACACTGATAATACCTTTATTCAGGTCCAAATTAATTTCAGGCTGTACCACGCCAAATTTATCAATTCGCTGTTGTAAAACATGGTAAGTACGCTGAATAGCGCCTCTGGATTCGGCCCGGATAGCGCTTAGTACTTGTTGATCGGTGGAGTTATAAGTAATCTGCTTCTCAAAAGCATTTGCAAATAAAGGCGCCAGTCTTTCATTAGCCGGCTTTACCTTTTCCCATGCCTGCCCGAATAAGGTGACATAATCTGCAGCGCTGTTTGCTTTTTCCTGAGTGGCCATATCCAGGGCTTTATTAAGCGCCGGATCGGGTGAATTATTAGACATGGAACGGATAAGTCCATCAAGCGACACTTCCATGACCACATTCATACCGCCCTGTAAATCAAGTCCTAATTTTAACTCTTGCGCCTTGGCTTCAGGTAAAGTATATTTTTTAATAAGCGTATTATACACAACCTGATCGGAAGTGCTGTCTTCAATATACTGAACCCTTACCCTGAATAAAGAATCCAGGTGATCCTGATAAAAAACCTGCTGTTCATTGTCATTAGGATAAAGCTCTTCCGGAGTTTTAAAGTTTTTCTGCATCCACTCCGTTGCCTCTGCATTAATCTTCTTCTGCTCATGGTGCACCACGAAGGTGAAAGATAACTGATACACCGAGATAAGGATCAGCACGACAGTAAAAAACTTAACCAGTCCCTTAAGTTGCATACGTATTAAAATTTGTAACTATTTTTCAAATAAGGGGGCAAAGATAAAATATAATTATTGAAAAAACGGCAAAACCCCAGCTTTACAACCGGGGCTTTGCTTTTAACCTAAAAAACCTATTTATGAAACAAACATTTATGCCATCCTCTTAGTTCACAATCCCTGATTTTAAATCCGTTATGGCATAGTTATACATTCCCTGCTGATTCCAATAAAAGCCCTGCAGCACCACATTATTCCCTTGCTTTTCAAGCGCACTTTGTAATTGCTCCACAGTCGTAACCGGGTAATCGCCCGCGCGAACAATGATAAATGACCTCTGCATATCTGTCTGTGATTTTATAAGTCCGCTGCCAATGCTGGTTACTACCACTCCACCCTTGATACCCATTTTTTGGGCAGCATCGTTGGGTAAAGTCATTAATCCTACACCTAGCTCATCCATGATGGTAGCTTTCACAATACCTGTCGTGCCATTTTTATTCTTCAAAGTGACCTCTGCGGTATGTGTTTTATCATCTCTGACGTAAGTAATAGCTACCCTGTCACCGGGCCGGTGGCTGGCAATAGCTCCTAACAGATCAGCCTCTGAATTGATCGGCACATTGTCTAATCCTGTAATGATATCTCCTTTTTCAATACCTGCGTCTGCAGCAGCTCCATTGGGAACCGTACCAATTACTTTGAAGCCGGGTATGGCATTGTTATTGGGAGTGAAGGAAACGTTCCATCCATTATTCTGCTGGTTACCCGGCAAATACACTCCCAGAAAAGCACGTTGAACAGTGCCAAATTTTAAAATATCATTAGTCACTTTGCGAACTATGTTGGAAGGAATCGCATAAGCATATCCGGCAAAGGAACCTGTTGGTGTGGCAATGGCCGAATTAAGTCCCACCAATTTGCCTTCTGTATTTACCAGCGGCCCGCCACTATTTCCGGGATTAACTGCAGCATCGGTCTGCAGATAAGAATCTACAGGATTCGTGCCTTCATCATTCACTCCCAGATTGCGCGATGTGGCGCTGATAATGCCCGCCGTAACAGTCGTTTGCAGATTAAGCGGATAACCGCATGCCAGCACCCATTGCCCGATTTTCACATTATTGGAGTTTGCAAAAACAATATAAGGTAAGTTGGTCGCGTCAATTTTTAATACGGCTAAATCAGTATTGGGATCTGCACCCACCACTTTGGCATCATAGCTTTTATCATTATATAAGGTAACGATGATCTTACTGGCGCCATCAATCACGTGGTTGTTGGTTACGATATATCCATCGCTGGAAATAATGACACCCGAACCTGAAGCCAGCTTCCCGGGAGAATAATACTGGCCGCCACCTCCGAATAATTGAGAGAAAGGATCATCACCACCACCTCCGAAAAATCCGCCGAAAGGACTGTTATTTCCCTGTCCGGAGTTAATCTTTTGCGGAGGTACTTTGGTGTCAATATGTACGGTAACAGGAATGACAATGCTGGCGGCATCTTCCAGGTTTACCGGGCCGCCTGAACCGCTGGCATTGCTGTCATAACTGGCATCATGAACTTTTACCGGGTTGGTATTCAGATACACATCCTGGTGATTATTAAAAAAACGTCCGAAGGCAACGAAGCAAATAAAAGCAGTTAAAGCGCTCACCAACGCAATCACCGCAAGACTTTTTAAATTATGTTTTCTCATGTCGAAAAGAGTTTTTAATTAATTGAACTTTATTTTCTGCACGAAGCATTACAAAATTAACACCGAACTTTAAAAGGCGTTTCAACTGGTTACTTACTTTAACAATAAATTAGACTAATAGTTAAAGGGGGGTTAAAAAGATGGTTCCATGTTCCATGTTTCATGTTTCATGTTTCATGTTCCATGTTCCAGAGTTCCATGTTCCAGAGTTCCAAGCCTGCCCCGCCTCAGGCGATAGTTCCACGTTTCAGCATTAACAACAACTCTGAAATAATCCCGGGACAATCTTGAAACAACTCTGAAACCATTCTGGAACAACTCTGAAACAACTCAGGAACCATTTTGAAACTATTCTGGAACAATCCTGAAACAACTCTGAAACCATCCTGGAACCATTCTGAAACAACTCAGGAACCATTTTGAAACCATTCTGAAACAACCCTGGAACCATTCTGAAACCATCCTGAAACAAAACCTTGAAACTATTAAACCTCACTCAGAAACTTCATCGTATCTATTCCGTCCGCATAATCGTCTAATGCCGGATGCTGGGCTTCGCCGAATGGTAAATGATGATGCCCCGTTACACCCTGTATATCTTCATTTCCAGACAAGAAACGCCCGACTTCTTCAAGGCTTTTATAATATTCATAATGCAAAACACTGATGGGTGAAAACGCCGAGGAATTTTCTAAAAAAAGAGTGATATCATTGGTCATGAACTTTGTCCTATTCAATAAGACAATAGATAAATTGTAATCATAATTATTGCTGTAACGGTGAAAGTCTTTCAGAAAAGCATACCGCTTAAAGATATTCATCAACGGCATAAAATCGTATCTCTCAGGGACGTAAATCTTAGTTATATTTCTACAACCTAATCCGAAATATTGGAACACATCATCTGATAGATTTTTCAATTCCGCTTCACTTTCGGATCCATCCAAAACGGCTACAGACGTCCTGTTTCGCCGGATGATATGCGGATATTTTTGAAAATAATAATGGAAATAACGCGCCGAATTATTGCTGCCGGTGGCGATATAAGCATCGCAGCCTTTCAGCATTTCTTTAATCTGAATGCTTTCATTCAATGCCGGTTCCCATGCTTTCAGCTTTTCAATAAAATGCTTCGATAAAACCTCATCCTTTGAAGAAAGTTTTAATGACATATTTTGCCCTGACATAAATGTGCAAAGAAAATCATGAAAACCGACTGCCGGAATATTTCCCGCCATCACCATTCCCACGTTTTTTCCCGGCTTTTTTTCATTTAACCGGGGATATTTTTTTATCCAGTCTTCTAATTTTTTTCTTTGTAGAAATTGCTCTGCTATATTTTTTAGGGCTAAATCCACAAATTCGGGAATAAACCATCCATTATGAAGGAATGCCTGATTTTTCACTTCCTTTAATTCTTCGTCGCCCGACGAAAGATATTCTCCTAATCTTGTCATTAAACCAATCCGCTGTTGTAATGTGATATTCATTTCGGAAAAATTATACTAATAGATGAAGATGTGCTAATTTTGTCCGCAAAATTATTATTTCGTTTACAACAAACCTAAGAACATGGCTATTAAGATCACAGATGAATGCATTAACTGCGGCGCTTGCGAACCCGAATGCCCGAATAATGCGATTTACGAAGGCGGGGTGGAATGGGCCATTGCCGATGGTACCACCGTGAAAGGAGAATTCACGCTGATGGATGGATCCGTGATAGATGCAGATCAACGGAATGCGCCCATCAGTACAGATACATATTATATTGTTCCCAATAAATGTACGGAATGCCAGGGCTTCCATGAAGAACCGCAATGTGCGGCTGTTTGCCCGGTGGACTGCTGTATTCCCGATGAGATGTATCAGGAAACTGTGGAGGAATTGCTGGCAAAAAAAGACAAATTACATTTTTAAGAAATAGACCACTCAAACCCGATTCCCTGCTTTTATGAAGAGAAATATTGCTTTGGTAGTAGGCGGTTATTCAGGAGAATATGTTGTTTCCATGCAGAGTGCCGTCACCATTGAAAAGCATCTGAACAGGGAACATTATGTTCCTTATAAAATATCCATTACACGGAACGGTTGGTTTTACACCGGTGTTTCCGGAGAACAAATTTCTGTTGATAAAAATGATTTTTCGCTGACAGTAAATGGAGAAAAGATCTATTTTGATGCAGCATTCATCGGCATACATGGCACTCCGGGCGAAGATGGAAAGTTACAGGGATATTTCGATATGTTGCCAATTCCCTACATCAGTTGCGGCGCTATCACTTCCGCTTTGACTTTCAATAAAAGCTATTGCAATAAAATAGTGGCGGCACTGAATGTCGTGAACGTAGCTAAATCAGTGCATATTTTCCGAGACCAGCCATTTAATGACGGTGATATCATGCAATCACTGCATTTTCCTGTTTTTGTAAAGCCGGCTGAAGGCGGCTCCAGCATAGGTGTTTCCAAAGTAAATAAGCCATCTGAAGAGTTGGGCGCAGCCATAGAAAAAGCTTTTAAAGAAGATTCACAGGCGCTCATTGAAGAATATGTGAAAGGAAGAGAACTGACCTGCGGATTGTTTAGAAAAGGTGAACAGATCATTACTTTGCCCATAACGGAAATCAGAAGCAGCAAAGAGTTTTTTGATTTTGAAGCCAAATATACACCAGGTGTTTCCCGTGAAATAACGCCTGCTGAAATAACGGACCGCACTGCTTCGTTAATACAGGAGACAGCGAAGAAGTTATACGGCGCTTTGAATTGCCGGGGAATAGTGCGCATGGATTTTATTCTGGAAGAGCAAACCAATCAATTATTTTTTCTGGAAGCCAACACCATGCCCGGACAATCGGAGAACAGTATTGTGCCTCAGCAGGTGAAAGCGGCAGGTATGAGCCTGACGGAGTTTTACGGGATATTAATTGAAGAGTGTTTAAAATAATCCAAGTGCAATAGCGATTTAGTTCTTGTGACATAGTGAAATAAAGGCGTTGCCTAATGACCTTAGAAAAATAACGTTAAGAAATTTGTGAAATGGAGCGTTAAACGGAAAATAAGATTGGATTTAGGTTACTGTTGAGAAACACAAATGCTCGTTTCTGACAAAAATTCAATCGGAGCATTATTTTCCGTAGCAGAATGAAGCAAATTTTAGTCATTTTTCGTCAGTCTTGAATTTTCTTTGCTTCTTTCTTTGTTTTAAGGCAAAGAAAGAAGGCTTTAAAATCGGTGTAACGCATTTTAACTACCTAAATCTATAAATATAAAATCAAATATATCCCGTGTTTAAGTGGATCACACACCGGTCTTTTTTTGCCAATCTGGTTGCCGCCTGCATCCTGTTTTTTCTGTTGGGTATCATTTTCTTTGCATCACTGGGAATTATTACTAAGCACGGGCAGAGTGAAAAAGTGCCTGACGTGGATGGACAGTCTTTCTCCTCTGCCAAGAAATTACTCACTTCTTTAAGCTTTGGCGTCATCGTGCAGGACTCAGCTTACGTAGATTCGTTGCCCCCTTTGGCAGTGGTACGCCAAATGCCTGATTCCGGCAGCATGGTAAAAGTTGATCGTACCATTTATTTAACGCTGAACAAAACTTCCCCTCCCCTGACTGCTATGCCGGAATTAGTGGATTATTCATTCCGCAGCGCCGTTATGACCTTAGAGAGCCAGCGTCTGCAATTAGGAGATACGCTCTATAAACCGGATATTTCTAAAAATGCAGTGCTTGATCAGCTCTATCAGGGTAAATCCATTAAAGCAGGAACCATGCTTCCTGAAGGAAGCAAAATAACATTAGTGTTGGGAGATGGAGTGGGCAATATACCTAATCCGGTTCCTAACTTAATCGGACTTACCTATCAGCAAGCTTTGGATTTGCTGAGTGGCAGCTCTTTAAGCCCGGGCGTAGTGCTTACTTCCGGAACTTTGACCGACACTATGAATGCCTTTATTTTTAAGCAAAACCCACCGCCGCTTAACCAGGGAGGACAGCCAAACTATATTCGTGCGGGAGAAATGATTGATATGTGGATATCACAGACAAATTCGGCAGACACATCGAAAGCGGATAGTA
>SCQV01000296.1 GCA_004299085.1 Chitinophagaceae bacterium
AGATGCCCCAAACAAGCTAACGTAACTTTTCCAACGCTTCTTTTAATTTTCCAAACATTTCTCCAATCTCCTCCAATTTGCAGGTGCCCACACTCAGTCTGTACCAGGGCGATTCTTTGGAGGCGCCGAATGCATAAAATGGGACCACTGCTAACCCGGCTTCATTCAACACATAATCTGTCACGGCAGCCTGGTCATTAAGCGTATTACCTGCTTCAGTTTTCTTACCCTTTAACTCCAGCTTTATTGTCAGATAAATGGCCGCCTGAGGTGCGATAGCATCTACGGGAAAACCTGCTTTTTTTAATGATTCAAAGCCTGCATAAATCTTTTCGAGACGTTCGTGAATGGCCGCCTTATAATGTCCCAGGTAATTTGAAACAGGCTCCTGCTGTATCAGATATCGCGAAGCTGCTTTTTGCTCCGGCATAGGACTCCATGCGCCTATATGAGAAAGAATGGCTTTCATTTTCCCTATCACGGCAGCAGGCCCTAAAGCCCAGCCGACACGCACGCCAGTGGAAGCAAATGTTTTGCTCATCCCGTCTATAAAAATAGTGCATTCCTTCAGTGCAGGACGCAAGCTGACGGGATTATAATGCACCGTGCCTCCAAAAGTCAATTGCCAGTATATCTGATCGAAGAGAATAAATAATCTTTTCCCTTCAGCAGGGCGTTTCTCATTTTCTTCCAACACCATATCGCAGATAGCTTCTAATTGTTCCTTGGAAAAAGTAGTTCCGGTTGGGTTCAAAGGTGAGCATAATGCCAATAGGGATGCCCCCTCCAAATGTGGTCTTATTTCCGCAGCAGTTGGCATAAAATTATTTTCCGGTGTGGTTTCGATAGCCACGTGGTCACCTTCCACAAAATGCGTGTAATGATTATTATTCCAGGAAGGAACCGCATAAATTACTTTTTCTCCTTTATCCACAATGGCCCGGTAAGTAGCATATATCAAGGGGCGGCCACCGGCGGAAATCAGAATTTCTCCGGCAGGATCATACTCAAGTCCTTCCCGTTCGTGTATCAAGGTACTCACCGCTTTTCTTAATTCAATAATCCCGTCCGCAGCAGGATAGTTGGTGTTTCTTTCACGATAGGAGCGAACAATAGCTTCTTCAAATTCCTTTGGAATAGGAAAAATTTCAGGATCAAAATCGCCGATAGTGTAATTATAAATCTTCTGTCCCTGCGCCATTTTTTCTTTAATGCCCGCTGCCAGCTTAATGATCTCCGAGCCAATCAATGTTTCTGATAAGTGTGATAATTTCATTTGGTTTGTTGTTTATATGGTTAAATGGTTTTATTACTCAATGGTTTTACTGTTTATTGTTAAGAAATTATGGAGCAGGGAAGCAAAGATAAAGTTTTATGCAAAAACAGGTTTTATGACTAAATCATATTCTGAGCATATTCTGAGATCGTACACTTTTGACAAATGAAGGTGAGTTCGGAGGCTCATTAAACAATCCTCCTTTAATGACCGAAGATGCATGTTCTATCATGGAGCATTCCTCCACCCAATCAAAGAGCAAGGCAAAAGAAGGATACTCCCTGTCTTCTCCCTGTCTTCTCCCTATCTTCGCCCTACCTTCGCCCTATTAAAAGCGCACTTAAGATATCAGCGAGCCAATAATACAGCCCTGGTTATCAAGGGTGAATGGCTCGAACTCCCGTTATTGTAAGCTGTGTCCCATAAGAGCACCCTGATTGTAAAAATAATAAGCGTCCTTATCAGAGGCAGGCTCCTTTTGAGCCTCCCGAATAGAAAACTCTTTCAGTAAGAAAACCCTGAATACCCAGGGGCAAATGACACTTAGTCTGTTTCAGAAACAAGAGGCTCCGGTAGAGCCGTCATTTCATTCGTATTCATTTATCCTGATAAGCCCGGCGAGATAAAAGACAGACGCCGAGCTATAAACATCTATGGGTATTCAATTCACTCATAATATTGGCACCTTTTAATATGATTTAACCGCTTTTATGATATCTTTTTATCAAAATGTTTTCCACAGAATACCCACCATGAGGCAACTAATCTTTTTTAAAAAGTAAATATACCTATCTTTGTTTCTGAACCGGATTCATTTATTTTAAAAGGGCCAATTAAATACCCATGAATTTTATTGCATCTTCCTCAGCTTTATTGAAAGAACTCCAGCACGCTGGTGGAGTTATCAGCGCTAATACCGTATTACCCATCCTTGAGGACTTCCTTTTTCAGATAGACAAAAACGAGTTGGTCATTACGGCTACTGATCTGGAAACGGTGATGAAAGTGAAACTGGATGTAGAAGCCAAAGAGACAGGCAGGGTTTGCATTCCGGCACGTATTCTGCTGGACTATCTCAAAAGCAACCCCGACCAGCCGTTGACTTTCCATATTGATAAAAGCACTTATGCCATAGATATCACTTCCGATAACGGGAAATATAAAATCATGGGTGAAGACCCCGAAAATTTTCCCAAAGATCCCGAAGCAGATGGTTCAACTTCTTTTACTATGACCTGCGAAGCGCTGGGAACCGCCATTCAAAAAACCTTATTCGCGACCAGCACCGATGATCTCCGTCCGGCCATGACCGGTGTTTACTTTGAATTGGCTCCCGACTCGATCACTTTTGTTGCCACTGACGCGCACCGCCTGATGAAATATGTGCGTACGGATGTTAAATGTCCAAAAGAAGACCATTTTATTGCCCCTAAAAAACCTTTAAACCTGTTAAAAGGGACTTTACCCAATGATAGCAGTCCATTGGAAATATCCTATTCTAAGAACTATCTGTTTGTAAAACATGGCACCGCCGAAGTGGTTTGCCGCCTGATAGACGCCCGTTTTCCCGATTACCGCGTAGTAATTCCCAAGGATAATCCATACAAGCTGACCATAAATACTGCAGATTTTCAAAGCGCACTCCGGCGCGTGGGAGTCTTTGCAAACAAAAGTACTAACTTAGTAGGCGTGGCCATTACCGGAAGCGAATTACAGCTTGATGCGCAGGACCTCGACATGTCTTTTGAAGGAAATGAACGTATGCCTTGTCATTATGAGGGAGAAGACATAGAGATTGCCTTCAATGCGAAAGCATTAGTGGAAATGCTGAATGTGGCCAACAGCGAGGAAGTAGTCATGGAATTATCTACTCCAAGCCGCGCAGGTATCGTTCTTCCTGTGGACAAAAGAGAAAGTGAAGAATTATTAATGCTGGTAATGCCATTAATGCTGAACAACTGATCAGGGCTGTAATGAGATCACCCGGTATTTTACCTGTTGCATCCCTTCTCTACCTTCCGTATAAGCCACCAAAGCCGCTTTGTTACTCAGTACCCTGACCACCGGGAAATTTGCATTCACACTATCTGGTGTAAGATACCGCGTCCCCAACAATAAACCGGATGGACCACGCATTTGCAAGCCTATCCGCTGATTTACCTGGTTTTGATAGGGTACACCGCCATCCCAAACAATGGCAAGGTCGTTATTGGGCAAAGCCACTATCTGTGGATGCCGAGAGGATGGCAGGCTGTTAACAGATTGTCTGTGTGAAAAAATCATTTCGGAGCCGGTTTTTTGACAGTAATAAACTCCGCTTCCGCCACCCATGGTAAACCATGTAAAATTTAATCCTTCATTATTTATGGCCATAGAGGGGCCGGTATGCGGGCAACCATCTACTACCCAGTTATCGGCGCTGATCCGCACAGGCGTTGAAAAGCTTTTGCCCATGTTATCAGAACAGGCATACATCATATCCCGGATGCTGTCTCTGTAAATGTCGCGCCAGGCGATATTTATCTTTCCGGAGCTATCAACTAAAATATCCGTTCTGCAGCACTGGCACGCGTGTTGTGCAACAATTTCAGGTTCACTAATCCCTCGTTGGCCATCCAGCGTTGCAAAATAAAGTGTTGAGCCTTGCGGCTTGCTGTTGTTCAGCCAAATAATCGCCGCCTTCCCGTCAGGTAATGATGCCATATCAAAATAACGCTGGTCATAGCTTGAGGTATCTTTGATGATGTGTTGTGCAGTCGTCCATGTTTTACCATTATCAAAAGATTGTGTGTAATAAACGGCGCCGGTATAAGGATTCCCGGGGTGCGGATTTTTTACGGCAAAAACAACCAATATATGCCCGTTTTTTTGAAA
Source organism: Chitinophagaceae bacterium (assembly GCA_004299085.1). Lineage (GTDB taxonomy): Bacteria > Bacteroidota > Bacteroidia > Chitinophagales > Chitinophagaceae > FW021-bin31. The sequence continues at coordinate 4,151 of SCQV01000296.1, forward strand.
AAGGATCTTTGGCGCATCCTCTCCATGTATCTCTGCTCCCATTGCAGTAGGAATAAGCATGGGCTTTCCGAAAGTCTTGCTGTGATCCGAAAATATGGCATAATACACGCTGCCAGTCCCGCTCATGCTCATTCCCGGCATATTCATTCCGCCCCTCTTCTTTTTTTCCATACTCATTCCCTGCATGTCCATCTTATGCATGCTGTCCTGTTGCACCCAGCTCATAACGGGTACGCCCATCGCATTACTGGTAAGATACGGGCAAGACGTATTGGCTGATGAATTGATTGAAAGAACAGCCTGCTCTTCATTGGAAGAAGCTGTTTTGGAGGTATGATGGCAACTTGCAAAGCAGGCGGCGATCACACATAACAGCCATAAAAATTTATGTGATTTTTTCATGATCTTTAGTCTTCTATTTTTTTGTGTCATTAGAAAAGTGATACCCTATCCCGATATACAGCGTGCGTAATAATCCGGGATTATAAGTAACATTATAAGCGGTTTTTTGCGCCAGTGTGGCGTAATTCGTATTTAAAACATTTATCAGCTTAGCCCAGCATTCAAATTTCTTCCAGGTATAATTTATCCTTGCATTAAATACATCATAACCAGGATATTTTTGAGTGTTGGCCTGGTCCATATAATAGGAGGAAATATGTTCCCATTCCAGCGAAGCATCGAAGCCTTTCAGAAATCCGGGATAGTAGGTGGCTTCCGTATTCATGATCCAGTGGGGAGCATCATTCATTTCATTACTGTTATAGTTTTTACCATTTTGAATATACTCTACGAAACGGTGCTCCACATTAGTACCGCTCAGACGAAACTGCCATTGCGAAAAAGGCTTGTACCTGACCTCATACTCCACACCATAATGTAAGGTTTTGCCTGCATTTTGATTGATCTCGTATCCGTCTGCCAGGCGAACAGACACAATTTCGTTACGTCCGTTCATGCGATAGAGGCTTACGTCAGCGTAACCTTTATGATCCGAAAAACTTAACCACCCTCCGGCTTCGTAATTAAAAAACCTGGCTGGTTGCAGAAAAGGAATTTTTACTCCGTTATAAAGGTCGCTCATATCCGGCGGTGCAAATCCAATGCTGTAATTAGCATAAATACCCCGGTCATTCCCAAAATCGTAGGTGAACCCAATCTTGGGGGTTATCTGACTAAAATCATTCTTTCCGTCAGGAGCGCCCGTAAAAGCAGAGGCCGGCAGATGATTCCTAAAATTATAATCCAGTTGATCATACCGAACTCCTGCGATTATTCTCAGGTTCTCCATGGGAGACGTTTGTAATCTGATATATGCCGCTCCATTTAAAAGATTCACGTGGTAATCCGTAAGCAGAGAATCTGTTTTGGTATAATTGGTAAAGAAGCCCGCGGCATTGCGGTCAACAGAGATGTAATTGGCTACATAACCAGCAGGCGTTGCCTCTGCCTGAATCCCGGCAATCAGGCGTGTGTCCCACAGTTGAAATTTCCGGTCATATTGCCCGAGAATACCATAGCTCTGGAAGAAATCATTATTGATCTCCCCGTTCGCTTTCAAAGGATCAGAGGTGGTTTTAATTCTGTAAAACGGATTTTGCCCGATAGCATTATTCCTGTAATAAAAAGTAAGAAAGCTCTGTTGATGCTCACTCCATTTTTGATCCCAGGTAACTCTTGCCCGCCATGCATGCACCGTCCGGTTGGTAAACGTATAGAATGTTTTATAATTTTTACTGAAAAAATGGGCGCTGTCCAGTCCACCCGGCATGTCGGTATAATAATTAATCCAGGTAGCTTCGCCGGTCAGCTTCGCTTTCTCACTTAATTGTTGATCAATACCGGCAGTTAAAGCCAGCTTATGAAAATTATCATGTGTCATATATCCCCCCTGCTGGTCAGCATAATACCCGCTTAACAGAACGCCTGTTTTGTTAAAGGTATTGCTGGCTGTAAAATCAGTCCTGCGGTATCCCCAATTACTTCCCTCCATGGTCCACTCAACATCGGGAATAGCAGCCGGTTTTTTTGAGATGAAATTAACCGCCCCTCCCACCGCATCACTTCCATATAAAGAGGAGGAAGGCCCTTTGACAACTTCAATTCTGTCCACATCGGCCTGGTTTATTTCAATCAGTGCATTGTGATTAAAATCTCCAACCGTCCGGATGGGAATGCCATCTTCCAGATAAAGATAATTACTTCCAAATCCTATCGGTTGCCGGATATCCATCGTATGCTGTTCATTCCCCAGATCCACCATATAGACCCCGCTTACTTTATTCAATACTTGGTCTAAAGTTACCGGCTTTGTCTGCCGGATCATAGTGGGAGAAATAACGCTGATGGCCACCGGAACATCCGTACGCTTTTGAGCAGTACGGCTGGCTGTAACCACCAATTCATTTAAAGCAGTTAAAGAAGGTTGCAGTGAAATAACCAGATGGTGATTGTCTGCTCTCACTATCTTTTTCAGATATCCGGTATAAGATACCAGCAGTGAATCTTCTTTATTAAAAAGGTTTATAGAAAAAGTTCCATTCATTTGTGTGGCAGTTCCTGTTTTATTATGCACATCCATGACAATTACGCCCGTCAATGGCTCATGGCTCTGGGCATCCATTATGATACCCCGAACATGATATTGACAATAGGCCAACCGGCTGCATAACAAGAAACCAACTGCCATCGCTGTGATGCGTTTCATGGCTCGTCAATTTTTGTCTGTTAAATTATGCTGTTAAACGAAGAGGATTGTTTAGGCTGCTTTGAAGCATTAGCAGCTCATGATGCCTTTGGCGGCCGAAAAAAATCAGCATAAACCGAAGGTAAATACACAGATTTGTATGGAGAAAAAGTAAAATCTGTAGCATATAACATAGGGGAAAATGCCGGGGTATCATCAGGGCCTATCAAAACAATATCTATCCAATTACCCGGCGCCCCGCTTTCATCGCTTTTCCTTTGTTGATTTTGCTGAAGTTGTTTTTTTAAAAAGCATTGCCCGTCACAATGCATAGCTGGGTCGTCCCGGTT
>SCQV01000297.1 GCA_004299085.1 Chitinophagaceae bacterium
ACTTCTATATCTGCGGGCCGGATCCCATGGTTCAGGCAATGCAAAAATCATTAAAGAATCTGGGAGCTGCAGATACGGTAGTGACAGTGGAAATGTAAAGACATCTGTGATGTCTGATTTTAGGATTTTTGATCTATGATTTACGATCTAAGATGTCTGATTTTATGATATCCGATGTCTGATTTAGGATTTTTGATCTATGATCTATGATTTACGATCTAGGATTGTCTGATTTAGGATATCCGATGTCTGATTTAGGATTTAGGATTTTTGATCTATGATCTATGATTTACGATCTAGGATGTCTGATTTTATGATATCCAGAAACAGTATAGGTATATCAATATATCAGATCAGTTTCTTCTTCATTTGATGCATTTCCATACGACATCAGAGTTTTCTGATCCTGATATTCCGGTACCATACAGTATCTCCATGATCCTGTAAGGCAATATGTCCCTTATGAAAAGTGGCAAATTCAGGCCAGCGTTTGAATTTGCTGTTGGCAACCATATCTTTCCATTTCGCATCCCACATGGTTGTTTCAACCACTTTTTTGTCATTCATCCACAAAGTCAGATGACCATTGTCTAATCTTATTTTAATATGATTCCATTCGCCATAAGGGTGAACTGTGGACGGATTACATGGAAGAAGATCATAGAGTGACCCTGCCAGATGGTTGGCTTTCTTATTATCTTCTGCATTGGCATTGTCCAGCACCTGCATTTCGGGTCCTGTAATATAAGTGGCATCATATTTCGGAGATTCGTTCACCAGAAAAATGACTCCGCTATTTCCGCCTTTGGAAATTTTCCAGTCAAGCTCCAGCTCAAAATTCTGATATTGATCCGCTGTTACTAGGTCGCCCCCTCCGTTTCCTTTGGAATGATTTAATTCAATCGTACCATCATCCACAAACCAACATGGGTCAATAGTTTTTTTATTATAAGTGTTCCAGCCCTCAAGGTTTTTACCATTAAATAATAGTTGCCAACCTTCCTTTTTCTCATGAGAAGTAAGCGTATTGGATGATTGGGCATTGGCAGAAATTAAAAATCCGATCCCGGAAGCGGCCATTAACAGTCCTGCTTTTTTCAAAAGAGATTGATACATTTGAATTAAATTGAATGAATGAAAAAAATACTTTACAATAATCTTGATGAAAAATAAAACCGTGAGCAGCATTCGGCCAAAAGGAGGCGGTAAATATCCGCCATTTTATTTAATTCCCAATATTTTTTTATTGAAAGCTTCATCGGAACCGGTCCCGGCAAAATCATCAAATGCCTTATCCGTAACGCGAATGATATGTTTTTTTATAAACTCAGCGCCTTCTTTTGCACCATCTTCGCCATTTTTAAGACAGTCTTCCCATTCCAGCACCGCCCATCCTTCAAAATCATATTGTGACAACTTGCTGAAAATACTTTTAAAATCTACCTGTCCGTCACCTAATGAACGAAAACGCCCCGGACGGTCAATCCATGATTGATATCCGCCATATACACCACTTCTTCCGGTTGGATTAAATTCCGCATCTTTTACATGAAACACTTTTATTTTCTCATGGTAAATATCAATGTATTCTAAATAATTCAACCACTGTAAAACAAAATGGCTGGGGTCGTAAAGTAAACAGGCACGCGAATGATGGCCTGTGGCTTCCAGAAATCTTTCATACGTGACGCCATCATGCAAATCTTCTCCCGGATGAATTTCATAACAAACATCTACTCCACATTCATCAAATACATTCAAAATAGGCAACCAGCGTTTTGCCAATTCTTTAAATCCCATTTCCACCAGTCCCGCCGGCCGTTGTGGCCAAGGATACATGGTAGGCCATAGCAATGCCCCGCTGAAAGTAGCATGGGCTTTTAATCCTAAATGTTGACTGGCTTTAGCGGCATATTTTAATTGATTTGTTGCCCATTCCGTACGCACTTTGGGATTTTTTCTTACTTCGGGGGGGGCAAAACTATCAAACAAATCATCATAAGCAGGATGTACCGCCATCAACTGCCCTTGTAAATGTGTGCTTAATTCTGTTATTTCCAACCCGGCTTCCTGAACTATTCCTTTAATTTCATCTGCGTATGTCTTACTTTCAGCCGCTTTTTTCAAATCCATGCATCGGCTGTCGTTGGAAGGAATTTGCACACCTTTATAACCCAAGGATGCCGCCCATTGACAAACATTTTTCAGATTATTAAAAGGTGGATTGTCTCCCATGAATTGAGCCAGAAAAATTGCAGGACCTTTGATTGTTTTCATTAGTTTGTTGTTTCAAGTTTAGGATTTGTTGTTTGGGGTTGAGGGTTACGTTTAAGATTTGGAAACTCTGTTCTTGTATTTGTTTCCTTTAATTCCGGATTCATTAAGATAGTTCATAAGCTTTCCTATTTTGTTAGCTAAGGCTTCACATTTATCTTTCATTTTGAGTAACTCTTCATTAGATATATACGCACGGTCAAAAGTCATGTACAACTGAGACTTTGTTTCTCCCAATGAGCCTTTTGCGATACTCAAAAAATTTACAAACTCAATATTTCCGCCGCGTTCAAAACCCTCCACAATATTATCCATGACAGAACCACTCGCTGCATTAATTTGTTCTTTCAGTTTATAATCTTTAGAGAAATTTTCATTATTTGTGTAAATGCGATAAACATTCTTACTTAATTCTCTTGCTAATTGCCATACCCCTAAATCCTCGAAACAACGAATAGTAGCCATATCAAAGGTTTAAATTTAAAATCACTTACAAAATTCAATGTACTTCTATGATTCGAATTCAACACAAAACTACAAACGCAAAACAATAAACAACAAACTACCCTATCTCCACCCACTTCCTCTCACTCCTCCCCGATTCAATCACTTTTTCAATAAAAATCATCCCGCGAACGCCATCTTCCGCATCGGGGAAATCCAGCCATTCAGGATCAGGCTGTTCCTTATTTAAACGAGCCCGAACGCATAAAGCAAAATTGCGGTACAAATTAGCAAACGCCTCCAGATAACCTTCCGGATGACCGGCAGGGACACGGGTGTTATGTAAAACTTCGGGATAATTACCGGGCCCACCTGTCCGAATAATTTCTGTTGGTTTATCAAGCCATTTAACCAGTAAAGTATTGGCATCCTCCTGCTTCCATTCTACCCCCCCCTTCTCACCATATACCCGGACTTTGATACAATTTTCTTCGCCGGTGGCAATCTGAGTTGCCATCAAAACGCCGCTTGCTCCGTTATTAAATTTCAATAATACAGCACCGTCATCATCCAATGCCCTGCGGGGAACAACCGTATTAATATC
>SCQV01000298.1 GCA_004299085.1 Chitinophagaceae bacterium
TTCGGCCAAATCACGTGCGAAATATGATTCGCCTTCGGCGCAGATCATAAAAAATCATGAAAACCTGCCTGCCGCAGGCAAGTCTGCGTTCATATTATCGTTCCTGTATTAAAGCGGATAGTCACAATAAATTTCATTTTGTTTGATTTCTTGAGTTAATACTTATTGTATGGTGGGATAGTCGATATATCCTACTGAACCTGGTGTGTAGAGATGGGCATAATCAACCGGATTAATCGCTGCTCCCGCTTTTATTTTTTCTACAAAATCCGGAGTGGACAAAAAAGAGCGGCCAAACGCCGCTAAGTCTGCAAATCCAGCATGCAGCGCTTCTTCACCTGTTTCGGGGGTTAGTCCATTGCTTAGAATAATGGTTCCGGAAAAGTTGTTTCTAATCATTTGAAATGTTTTTTCCGGTATAGGCGCATTGACTGCAATATGGATGTAGGCGATCCCCAACTCATTTAAGTTCTGAGCCAACCAAGCATAAGTGGCAGTGGTCTCTTCTTCATCATAGAGCGCTAAATCGCCAAGTTTTGAAAAGGGAGAGAAGCGAATTCCTACCTTTTCTTTTCCAATGTCTTGAGCTACTGCCTGAACAACTTCTATGGTAAATCTACTGCGATTTTTAAGGCTGCCGCCATATTTGTCGGTACGATTATTCACATTCGGGTTTAAAAATTGTTCCAACAAATAGCCGTTGGCGCCGTGGATTTCAACTCCGTCAAAGCCAGCTTCAATCGCATTTTTTGAAGCCGACACAAAACCGGCGATTACCTGTTTGATTCCGTCTTTTGAGAGTGGAAGCGGTTCTGAAAAATCTTGCAAACCTTTGGTGTCCGTGAAGATTTGTCCGACTGCTTTTGAAGCTGTGGGGCCTGCTAAGGAAATCCCTTTTGGCAAATTATCTTTATGACCGATTCGACCGGTATGCATCAATTGCAGGAATATTTTGGTTTCGTCTCTATGGACTTTGGCAGTAATAGGCTTCCACGCTTCCACTTGTTGTGGGCTGAAAATTCCGGGTATCCGAGGATAACCAAGCGCTTCGGGTACAGGTGCGGTTCCTTCGGTTACGATTAAACCTGCACCGGTTCGTTGCCCGTAATAAATCTCCATCAATGGATTGGGTAAATTATCAATGGCGCGGCTGCGAGTCATCGGAGCCATTACCAAATGGTTTTTTAATTCGAACTTGCCTTTCGTAAAAGGCGACAATAGTTTTTTCATTTTGCTATATTTTAAATTCATATAGCAAAGGTCGGCAGTGATAAGTAGGTAAAATAGCCGTATTTAGCTATAAAATAGTCCTATCCATTAGTCGAATATTTTTTTGGCGTCATTCCGTAATGCTTTTTAAATAAACGGCTGAAATGACTCAGGTTCGAAAAACCGAGTTCATAGCCGGCTTCTGAAACCGATCGATTGGCTTGCTTTAATAGGAAGACGGCTTCTTCCATTCTTACTTTTTGAAAATAATTATAAATCGAATCGCCAAAAGTTTGCTTGAAGAGTTGATTTAATTTTGTTTCGCTCATGGCCGCCATTTGTGCCAATTCATTCAAAACCGGGGCTGAGCTTAAATCGTTCAATATTTCATTCCGGATCATCATCAATTTTTCGGCATCCGTATTGTTAATAGCCCTATAGCTTTTGTTTTCACGAATAGATAATCGTCTGAAAAGCAAATACAAGAGCTCCAGCACTTTAATTCGTATATAGAAATCACTCAAAGCATCTGTCATTGTAGTGTTTGCAATATTTTTCAACAGCAATTTCATTTCGGCATCCATACTTTCAAAAAACAAAAAAGAGGCTTTTTCCGTAGTGATCGTTTTAATAGTGGAATTTACATGCTCAATAGATAAGAGTGTCTTGAGTCTGGATGCCGTAATACCAATTACCATATATTGAGTTTGGGTGTTAGCCGGAAACCGGACGGTAGAACTCAAATCGTTGGTAGTGACTTGCACGGCTGAGTTACTGTTTTGTGAAAATGGAATGTTTTTCTCTTCATTGTATTTCATTTCTAACGATTGCTCATTGTTATAAAAAAAGATACTCAGGAAATCATTCCTGTTAAGCGTTGGATTTCGTTGAATTATAAAATCTTCTTTCAGTGTATATTGGTGCATCAACAATCTGAAATCGTCATCAAAAATTATTTTCCGGACAAAACCTTGCCCCATACTTTTTGGAATTTCCAAAAGGTTATCTTTTATGGGCATGCCTATTAGTCCGGCAAACTGAGTGATGAAATCAAAATGAGGCGATGCTGTAAATCGAAGAATCATTTGAAGTTAGTTCGGTTATTTTGAGTATTTTATTCAAAGTAAATTCAGAACTCCTTACCCATAATGAAAAATCAATACTTTCAGGCTATTGGCTCGCAAAATGAAATTGCGGAAATCAGTAACCTTTTTCTCAACATCATCTTTTAGTTCTTTTTCATCTTTTACTTTCTTTGCCATGCCGCAAAGAAAGTAACAAACCTTGCCTGCCAGGCTAGGCAGGGAAAAGTCAAGTGCTGACGCATCGGTACAGCATCGGTACAGCATCGTTCCGAACTGGCGAAAAAAAGCTAAAAATTTAATGATTATCCGTTTATGTGCAGGTTAAAAGAAAAGAACACAGATTGTTATGATCTAATAAGATAATCGCCGATTATCAATCATATTCGGCCAAATCACGTGCGAAATATGATTCGCCTTCGGCGCAGATCATAAAAAATCTTGAAAATCTGCGTTCATATTATCGTTCCTGTATTAAAGCGGATAGTCATTAAAAATTTACATGTCCGGCTAAAATGAAATAGCTCAAGCATTTGCCTATATCCATACTTCAGGAGGACTTACCGGCTTTGTGATATCTTTTCACATTGGAACATTGATTTCATTTTCGCGCCTTCCCTGTAAATTTTCTTCACCCATGCATAGGGCAGGGCAGGCTGCCTTTTTTCTAAGGCCGGATCGCAATGCGATGATAACAAATTCACGCGTTTTCATTTTACGAGAGATCAGGAGTTCTGAATTTACAAAAATCAAGTCTGCCTGGCAAGCTAATTTGTTAGCTGAGACGTGTTCGACCACATGATCGTTAACGCCTGTTTTTCTCAGCAGCGTTACAATTCTAAAGTGTCAAGCAGCACAGAATGAATTTTTAGGATGTCTTTGGTGTCAAGTCTTCCCCTTTTGCTTATAACTCTGTCAAATGAAACTGTTCTAATCTGATGACACAAAGCATAGCTGTCGGCAGTCAAACCGCTAGAACCCCTTAATATTTTAACCATAGTAAATAAACTGTATCGTGGTTCTGTTCTTGTTAATGGAATTACAATCGCTAATCCTAAATTATTAAACGCCTTGACCACAACACAAGGCCTGTCTTTTCCCTGTTCGTGTCCTTTGACTTATTTTGGCGGATTGCCAAGATTTACATCAATAACATCTCCCTTTGCAAAAGTTTGCTTCCTTAGTCAGCTTGAATAGTTTTTAGCAAAATCTTCTAAGCCTAAATCAGCTAAATACTGTTGTTCTTTTACATAGCTGTTGTCAAAGGAGAAATTAGCAATAGACTGTTTTGATGAACGAGATTTTATAATGCCTAATTCGGTCGCTAAAGCAGCATATTCTTGTGCAGCATCAGCAACAAGAAATGCTAACTCATTTATTGTCTTATCTGAAACCTTAAGGTTGTTGTCATTGATTATATCAGCAGCTACCATTGCAAACTCAATATGCAACGATGAATTTGTCCAGTCAACAATTTTTTGTGTTGCTTCATCGTCTGGAATTGCAAAAGCCAACGAAGCAAGAAATTGGTCATAATTTATTTCAGGAAGTTGAGCAATGGCGGTAGAAAAACCTGCCGAAGATGCTTCAACATTGTTGAGCAAACTCTCTACTACCCGTTGATTACAGCGAAGTGCAAAAAGCAAATTTTCAGTCAGCACTTCTAATTTTTCATTCATGTTTATTTTCTCAATCTGCGGAATGATCTCATTGAGCTTTTGCAAATAGTCGAAATTGTCGTCTGATGCCAACCATTTAATTGCCTTAATTCGTAAATTAAAAATCCGCCCAAGCATGGATAAAGATTGTGCTTGAATTTTCTTCCCCGAAACGATTATGGCTTTTATGTCCTTTGAAAGCCGGTCTAATTCCTTCTTCAATGGATTGTCAAGTTGAGGATATAAGTTGTTCCTTAACTGATAGCAAAGAATGTCATAATTTCTTACTGTCGCCAACATAGTCAACGAAGGTAATCATTATTTGCATAGAGTCAACGAGTAAAATACTATTTTTTGCAGGATTTGTAACGGTTTAATAGTTGCAATACGGTTTCCGCTAACGGGCCGCATACTGGTGATGAGCGGAGGACACCTACACTTCGGTTGATTAAAGCACTCATTTGAATAGGATTATCAATGTTAAATTTTCTGATGTCTCCCTGCCTTTTGACGATAGCATGTTACCGGCAGGTTTTCTTTCTCATCATAGCTTTGCCGCTTGTGTTGACAACTCTTTTATTTTGTCAACTAACTCCCAATAATTGGATGTGATACTGGGAATAAAAATTGTGTCAGGCGAACCAATTTGATATGGACTTGTCTTTTTGGGTCGCATGTAGTCAATTCTAGTCAACACGCCACCCTTAACTAATATTGTACCTGAATATTTTTTATTAATAATAGCAATTTCGCTTAATTTCAATTGTGTAATTACATTATTTGCTGTCTGTTGCTTGATTATGTTGTTGTCGATGAAAAAACTTGCACCTGCAAGTTGACTTAGTTTGTCATTACCAAGTCGAAGTCCAAAATAAAATGCTCCCGCAATTATTATTGAAATAATAATCATGACCCAAAATGGAAAGTCGTTGTCAAGTCTATAAGCGATAAGTGTCTGACTTGCTAAAATAAGAATTGTCACAATGGAAAAACGAATTACGCCGCGTTTATTTAGCGTCTGAACATAATCGTCCATTTGCCTTGAATCAACTATATATTTTGATTTTGTCTCTGTCATTATGCACTCGCAGCTAACGGAAAGGGCTTGACGATGGGCTGGTATTCAATGAACCTTTCGCCCGAACGTCAGCCGATTGAAAAACTGTAGCCGAAGGTAAGTACAAAAAGCTGATATTTGTTCGTCTGCCGGAATCCCGTACGTACGGGACTGATAGCGAACTACAGCCGATCCGATAGCTCTCGAATGTTATTCCCCGCCCGAACGCCCGCCTGAACGGAGTCTTTCGGGCAGGTACCGTTCGGTACGGGCAGGCTTCAGCCAGTCTATTGCCAAACCTTTTGTTAGCGGTCTGTTGCTATTCGTCAAGTCGTATCATACATTTAACTGCTTCTTTATCTGTTGCATACCATTCTACGCAATAACCTTGAGGGTCAAGATTCGGTTCTGCTAATAGCTGTTCAAATGCTTTTGTAATAGCCATAGGATCTTTCCTGAAATTGTTCACAGTCAATGAAACGTAGTTTCCTTTTTTTACAATGAGTGTTTCACACCCTAATCGCCCGGATTCTCCTTTTTCCATTTCTTCTGCTGCGGCTCTATAAACAATAGCACCTCCATTTTCAGGACGGGAAAGTCCGAAGATTTTTCTTTCTTGTGAGAATGGGAACAATGAGTGAAGTTTGCGAGTCGCTTCCGTAATGCCTTCTGGAAAAGAAGTTGCGGCTACATAAAAAACCTTGATGTTTTTTTCAATTCTTACTTTTTCCATAATTCTTACTTTTTGATGGCAAAGTTTCTAAATTGCAGCAACTAAAAATTGTAATAAATCGTCATTTTGAAGATGGTGAATAGAAAATCTCGTTTGCTCCGCCTGAAAAGTAAGTGCTGGGTTTATAGCCTGAAAAAGATTTAAACTCTTGAATGAAATGTGATTGGTCGTAATAACCAAAGTCGTAAGCCATGTGTGTTAGTGATTTATCTCTTTTGCTGTAATTACTTATTAAGGATTTGAACCTGACTAACCGAGCAAAAGTTTTTGGACTGAACCCAATGAGTTCTTTAAAATTTCTTTCAAACTGGCGTTGAGAAAGGAATGCCTTCATTGCAATTTTTTTTACGTCCACCATACCATTTTTCTTACAGATTAGTTGAGCTACATTGATAATCTCGGGTCGTTTATAATCTTGTAGTTTTCTGTTCAAAAAATGATTGATGATTTGGATACGTGTAGAATTATCATTTGCAGTAAGCATTCGTTCAGTTAGCTTTATTCCGTCAGCCCCAAGAATGGATGGCAAATCAATAAGTTGATTGCTGGTTTCTAATGATGATATTCCAAATAATAAGGGGATTGCATAAGGTTGAAGCATAACTCCAAAAATACCGTATTTGTCTGTGGCTATAAAACGCCTGATTTTGTCAGTCTGTCCGTGTATGCCCGTTATGAATGTTGTTTGAATACTGTCATCGGTTGTGAGTTCGCTGAATTTCCCTCCGTAATGAAAGATGAGTTCCGGACGAAAGTTTGCCATTGTCCTATGAATATACTTTTGTCCATCTGGTATGATCCCTTCAAGAGACCAATATTGGAAAACGATGTTAGTCAAGTCCTCCGGTGGTGTGTAAGTTAAGTATTTCATTCAAGTCTTTTCTGTTGCACTGTATGTCATTTGCGATAACTGCTAACGGTTCGGGCTTGGCTATGGCAGGGTAATTTATATTCTTCAGCCCGGAACGTCAGTCCAACTTGCCTGACCGGTAGGCAGGTAAAGAACTAAAAGTACAGAAAAAGTACAAAAGCTCATCAAAGAATTTTCAGCCGGAACTATAGCCCAATAGTGAACAAAAAGCCGATAAAAAGCACGTCAGCCCTGCTATTGCCAAACCCAATGTAAGGTGCAGTGTTGTTTAGTAATTGGTTTGTTCAAAGTCATAAACTATTTTATTTATCATTGGTTCGATTAATCTTATCCATTTTTCAATATCGGTTTGGTCAAAATATTCAAACCAAATGTCACTTGAATTATTGTATATCGTTGTTGTTTTTTCAAACTTCTTCTTGTACCAGTTTTGGATATTCTCAGGTAAACTAAAAATGAAATAAGTCTTAGGTGGTTTCTGTAATTTGTCTTTTATTTCGTTTTCAACTCTAACAATATTTTCAAAGTCATTTTCTGTTAAAAAAATGGTATTCGTTCCCTAATAATTGAAGTAGTTCCTATTTCGTTAGTTTTGCTTATTTGCATTTCTACAATAAATTTAGAGCCGGCGAATTGGTCAAACCCGTCTTGTGAACATTGAAACCAAATTACCAAATAGAATTCTTTAAGTTGTTTATAAAATCCAAGCATTCCACTTTTGGTCTTTTTAAAGCCTTTAGATTTCAAATTCGGAAAAATGATTTTATTGATTTCTTTATAAACTTCTGTTGATTTCATAATTTATTGAGTCTGTCAAGGTCTTTGTGAGTTCTAGTTACATTGCACCTTACATCCGGCGCATTGGCGATGGGCTGGTATTCAATGAACATCTCGCCCGAACGTCAGCCGATTGAAAAACTACAGCCGAAGGTAAATACAAAAAGCCGATATTTGTTCTTCTGCTGGAACCGTTGCTGATAGAGAACTACAGCTGATTGTTATTCCTTCAGCCAGCCTATTGCCAAACCTTTTGTTGTGCGTTCGTGCTTTAATTTAGATGCTTATAATTGTTCTCTTAATTTATATCAGTTTGTATTCTTTTTTTAGTTCACTGATCAAGTTTGTGGCACTTGATTTAAGCCAACCTAAAAATAATTTAGAAGTAGCAGTTCGATTCTTTGCATTGTCAATCTTAATGAAAAGCAGTTTTAAACTCATTTTGTCATTTACTAAAGGTTCTAATTTTTTCTCTGTAGGCAAAACAAGGTTATAGAAATTAGTTGCATAATAATTATCGAGGCTTGTTAGATCTTTTACGTTAAAAAGTTTTGATTCAATTTCAGATAGGTCATTTTTATTAATTATCCCAAAGTTTCCATCAACTGATTGGTAGCGGGAATAAAGATTGTAATAATCAGAAATGTTTTTATACAAGGCAATATTTTTGATATATCGGAAATTTCCCGAGCTTCGTAATTGTTGGTAGGTTACATCTTGTGGCGAGAATATATCATTAAGTGTTACATACCTTTCAACATAGTAAATAAATTCATTGCTTTTACTCAAGTCGTTTGATGCTAATATAATTTCTGCACTGTCAAATTTAGACTGTATCCATTCTTTTTCATCATAAGTTCTTTGTATAGTTGCCGTATCAACTTTAAGGTCATCATAAAGCGATTGAGCATATTCATTTGCCCTTTCTTTTTCTACATAGTGTTCTCTTATATTTTCTGCAAAAAAACCAAGTGTAACGGCTAAGAAAATCATAAGAAACTCTAAAAAATATTCTTTCCATGGTTTTGGTTTGTGATGCAACTGGGGAGGATGATGTACTTCCATATTTTCTGATTCTAGATTTGGCTTAATAGTTTCTGTGTCTTTAGCAGGAATAATTTCGTCTGGAAGATTTTCCGATTGAGTTTTTATCGGATTGTCTAAAAGTCCGTCGTCTGAATTATCCGGCATTTATTTGGTTTATTAATTGGTCAAAGTATCAGAATGTTCGCCAGCATGACGCACAACGTCCGGGTATTGCCGATGGCAGGGCAATTGAAAAACTTCTGCTGAAACAAATGTACAGTAAACAAACAAAAAGTTGATATTATTATTCATAGCTCAATAGAAAACGTCAAGCCGTAACCACAGTTGAATAGTGAACTGCAGCCGGTAACCAGCACTTCACCCCCTGCTATTGGCAATACCAATGTTGTGTGTAGCCAAAGTCGGTCAGTCGTCAACATTTTCATTTATGATATTCTCGGTTTCGTAACCTGGCTTCATTTTCAATTGAAATTTGTATGTCTTAATCTTTTTAGAAATGATATTTTGATACTTAATATAACCTGTAAGAAAGACGAAGTAGTTATCTTTCTTAACTATCATTACTTGGTTTTCATTAAGAGGAACGGTTGTTCCAAAGGGCGAAGGAACTGGATTGTCGTGAAGGATGTATATATTCAGTATGTCGCTATAGCTTGGCTGAATTTTATAAACCTCCTTAAAGTCAGGCGGAACAAGACGAATAGTAATTATTGTTTTACATTCAATCACCTTACAAGGATAATTACCCAGGTTTTCAATTTTAATTTTAGTCAAAAGCGGTTTGCCAACTTCAAAAAGTTCAATGTTAGAGCTTGCAATGCTCAAAAATGGCTCATTGCTTATGTTAAATTGTTTTTGATTTTCTTTCAGTGTTCCTATCTGTGTTTCAAGGGACTTATTAGCAAGTTGAGTTGCTTCTTGTCCAGACTTCTTGCTTTCGTCAAAAGCGTCTTTTGCAAGGGCATAATTTATTTCAGATATAGAATTAGAGCGCCTTGCCTCGGCAACAGCTTCGTTTGCAGTCTTAGTGGAATTAGTTGCTTCTCTAAAAAGCAAATAGGTAAAAACAGCCAATAAAACATTTACAATCAGTCCCGCAAAAGCTATTTTGTCTGCTGTAGTTACGGATTGCTTTTTATTCTCAATCACAACCTTTTTATCTTCTTTCTTTACGGTTTGATTCTGTTGTTCGGGTGTCTTGGATTTTGGTTCTTCCTTAAAGGGATTGTCAGCCTTGTCTTTGACTTTAGGAACTACAGGTTTCGTCAAAGGCTTTTTGTTTTTATCAACCTTGTTGTCGGGATGCTCCTTTTTTTTATCGTCCACGTTTTGGCTGGTTATTGAATAGAAATGAAATCAAAAATGAAGGTTTCAAATTGGTTACACACAACGCGCTAATATACGAATGTTTTTAAATTTACCCACCAAAGATATTAAAATTTCATTAACAAACAAATCCTTTAGCAACAAGGGGTTATGGAGGAATCAGCCTACGCATTTCTCCTATCCGGAAATTTTACTACCTTTAATTAAACGTTTAAAGATATTCAAAACACGCATAAAAGAATAATATCATG
>SCQV01000299.1 GCA_004299085.1 Chitinophagaceae bacterium
CGCAATGCAAATGATTTTCCAATCACCGACCCAATAATGAATCCGAAAATAGCGCCTGCTACAAAATCTGAAAACCAGTGAATGCTCATAGATACGCCTATGCCTATAAAAAGTGCATACAAAGGGGCGAGGTATCTTATCCATTTATTTTCCCGAAGCATAAAAAATAAAGTGAATGCCATCGCACAGGCGACTGTTGTGTGTGAAGACGGCCAGCCCCAGAAGATTCCTCCTCGCAAGAAACCAAAACGGAATATATGCGTGATATCATGCAAAGGCTGGTGACCGTGGAATCCGGGTCCGGGTCTCCCTGTAAAAGCTTTATAAAAAGAGGCAACCAGCCATCCGGTAAAAGCCGCCTGTCCCAGCGCCCAGCCAATGTTTCTGATAAGAAAATTCTTAAGAATAAAGCCTAAAATCAGGAGGATAACCGGCACAAAAACCGGCACAAAAAAACCAATCCATACTGCTGGGAATAATAAATGCTGAATCGCTGAATGGTGAAAGAATAAAAAGTACTTCCAGTCAAAATCAGAGATGACGATAATAAATGTCAGTATAATAGCCAATAAATGCAGCAACAGGTTTTTCCCTGAAAATATCTTAATGATGTGGCGAGGAAATTGGTAAAATAATGGAAACATAAAGCGGTAAAGTTATGTCATTTTGTCATTTTTTTGATATTTTCCTTTACCTTTGTTCCTTTATAACTGGAGATAAAAAATGTTTGAATTACAGAGTAAATATCATGAGGAATTGAGACAGGGAGAAGCATATACATCGCCTGTAGTGGGAGATGAGCCTGCCGGGAAAAAGTTCTATATTGAGAGTTATGGCTGCCAGATGAATTTTAATGACAGTGAAATTGTAGCTTCTATTTTGCAAAAAGAAGGGTATAGTGCAACTTCTACTTACGAAAACGCCGATGTCGTTTTAATCAATACTTGTGCTATCCGTGAAAAAGCAGAGCAGACGGTTAGGAATCGTTTAAATGCTTTCAATAGTGTAAAAAAGAAAAATCCATCCATGTTAGTGGGCGTATTGGGTTGCATGGCAGAAAGATTGAAAGCAAAATTATTGGAAGAAGAGAAGCTGGTTGACCTGGTGGTAGGGCCGGATGCTTATCGTACATTGCCTGTTTTAATCAGCGGTGCTGAAAGTGGTCAGAAGTCAGTGAATGTTTTATTGAGCCGGGAAGAAACGTATGCTGATATAAATCCAGTCAGACTAAACAGTAATGGCGTCACTGCTTTTGTTTCTATCATGCGCGGTTGCAATAACATGTGTACTTTCTGTGTAGTGCCATTTACACGCGGACGGGAAAGAAGCCGTGATCCGCAGTCTATTTTAAATGAATGCGGAGATCTATATGAACGCGGTTTTCGTGAGGTGACGTTATTAGGACAGAATGTAGATTCTTATAACTACCCCCTTAATCCCCCCGCTATAGGAGGCGGACAGGGAGAGGTAACTTTTGCACGTTTGCTTGAAAAGGTTGCCGCTATCAGTCCTGAATTAAGAGTCCGTTTCAGCACTTCGCATCCTAAAGATATTACGGATGAAGTGCTATACACTATGGCTGAATATGATAATATTTGCAAGTACATTCATCTTCCGGTGCAAAGCGGCAGTACAGAAATTCTGCAGAGAATGAACCGCACTTACACCCGCGAATGGTATTTGAATAAAATAAAACGTATTCGCGAAATCATGCCTGAATGTGGCATATCCACGGATATAATCACGGGATTCTGTACGGAAACAGAAGAAGATCATGAACTGACATTGAGCCTCATGGATCAGGTGAAATATGATCTGGCGTATATGTTTATGTATTCAGAAAGACCCGGAACACTTGCTGCACGGCGATATAAGGATGATGTGCCGGAAGAGGTAAAGAAAAGAAGATTAAGTGAAATAGTGGCTTTGCAACAGCATCACCAGGCAGAAAAAATGAAGCTGGATATTGGAAATACCTATAGTGTTTTGATTGAAGGAGATTCAAAACGAAGTACTGATGATTGGTGTGGCAGAAATGATCAGAATAAAATGGTGGTATTTCCGAAAGGAAACAGGAGTATGCAAAAAGGCGATTATGTAGAGGTAAAAATAAATGCCTGTACGGCAGCCACCCTGATAGGAGAAATGTTAAACTGAAAACAATGATTCCGTTAGTTAAAGATAATCTTGAAAAAATCAGAGCGCTTTGCAGGCAGTATCAGGTACAGTCTTTGTATTTGATTGGAAGCGCTGCGAGAAAGGATAAAGCTTTTACGGATAAAAGTGATGTGGATTTGTTGTATTCATTCAAAGAAACTGAAATATCCAATTCAGGATATGCAGACAATTTTTTTGAATTTGAACAGTCTCTGCAGAAAGTTTTAAAAACGAAAAAGGTGGATTTGGTGGCATTAGATTATCTTAGAAATCCTTACTTCATCACATCAATAGAAAATGATAAAACGCTATTGTATGAAGGATGAATCATTAAAAAAGTATTTGTTTGATATACTTGATTCCGCCCATGCCATACAAGAGTTTGTAAAAGATATTTACGATTATAAAGATTTTATTAAATCAAGGTTGATCAGGAGCGCAGTCGAGAGGGAGTTATAGATAATTGGAGAAGCTTTGAACAATACATTAAAGATTAATAAGAATTTGCCAATCACTGATAGTAAAAAGATAAAGGCGACACGCAATATTATTGTCCATGACTATGATGGTATTAATTACCGGATTATCTGGAATGTTATAAATGATCATTTACCGGAATTGGAGAAAGAAGTAAAAGCTATTTTAAACGACTAAATCACAGCATGTCCGATATTCAATCTATAAAAAACCGATTTGGAATTATTGGTAATTCTCCGGAACTGAATTATGCCATTAATGTGGCTATTCAGGTAGCCAATACCGACTTAACCGTATTGATCATGGGAGAAAGCGGTACAGGAAAAGAATCTTTTTCCCAAATAATTCATTCATTAAGCGCGCGGAAACATAATCCTTTTATTGCTGTGAACTGTGGCGCCATTCCGGAAGGTACCATTGACTCCGAATTATTCGGCCATGAAAAAGGATCTTTCACCGGTGCCGTGGATAACCGTAAGGGATATTTTGAAACGGTGAACGGAGGAACTATTTTCTTAGATGAGATAGGGGAGATGCCGCTCGGTACGCAGTCGCGTTTGTTACGCGTGCTCGAAACAGGCGAATATATCCGCGTGGGTTCTTCTAAAGTTCAAAAAACAGATGTCAGAATACTGACGGCGACTAATAAAGACCTGTTGGAATTTATGCAGTCCGGGAAGTTCAGGGAGGATTTATATTACCGGCTGAATACAGTCCCTATCCGTGTTCCTCCACTCAGGGAAAGAAAGGAAGACATCCCGCTATTGTTTAAAAAATTCAGCGTTGATTTTGCAGAACGATACCGTGCACAACCTGTGCAGTTGTTACCCGATGCTGAAAACAGGCTGGTTAATTATCCGTGGCCGGGCAATGTCAGGGAGTTGAAAAATATGGCGGAACAGATCTCCGTGCTTAGCATGGATAAAACAATTTCTGCCAATGAGCTTAATCGTTTTTTGCCTGAAATAAACAAAAGGCTACCGGTATTGGCACATGGAACTTTCTCTGAAAACGGAAATGAGTTTTCGTCTGAAAGAGACATTCTGTACAAGCTCTTTTTTGATATGAAGAAAGATGTGACAGAACTGAAGAAAATGTTTTTTGATATCCTTAGAAATCCAAACCTGGCAAGAGAATTGCCATTGAATCAACTTTATCCACAGGAAAGAATACATGAGCCGGTGTATTCTGGTGAAAACTATGGCTATGATCAAAATAAAGAGGAAAATAATGCCGTTATTCCATCGGACAAGCCCATTATTTTAAAAGATTCCAATAATATTTCCCAGCATGAAGAGGTGGAAGATAATCTTTCCATTGTGGATAAAGAGAAAGAGCTAATCATAAAAGCATTGAAAAAGCACCATAGTAAAAGGAAAGACGCTGCAATGGATTTGGGTATATCCGAAAGAACTTTGTACCGCAAATTAAAAGAATATGATATTGATGAGTGAGTTGTTGTATTGTTATATTGTTTGATTGTTATATTGTTTGATTGTTTGTTTGTTAAATTGTTGGTTTGCCAGCCTGTCGAAGCTTTAGCGTAGGCAGGTTTGATTGTTGAACATTGAACATTGAATATTATACATTGGATTGTTTATTATTTGCTTAGTTGAATAGATAGAAATTATTAAATTAATGAAGTCTAAAAATATAATATCGTTCCTTATAGCAGGTAGCTTTATCCTGTTCAGCTCTTGTGGAGTGTATAGCTTTACTGGCGCCAGTGTTGATCCGAAGGCTAAAACAGTAAATGTAAATTATATTCAGAATAAAGCGCCGTATAATAATCCCACTTTAAGCCAACAGCTAACAGACGGATTAAAACAAAAAATCACATCCTCCACCGGGCTGACGCAAATTAATGCTGATGATGCTGATTACGTATTTACCGGCGATATTACGGGTTATTCCGTCTCGACAGTGGCGGCTACCAATGTGGAGCAACCCGCTACGGCAAGATTGACCATTACAGTAAATATTAATTTTAAATCCAAAATCACTCCCAAGAATAATTTCACCCAATCTTTTTCACGGTCGGAAGATTTTGATGCCAGCAAATCATTGGATGCCGTACAGGGTACTTTGGTAGATGCAATAGATAAGCAGTTAATTGACGATATTTTTAACAGGGCTTTTGTCAACTGGTGATAACCCTTCATATTTTGCAGCATGGTTTTAAATGCAGACTTATTAAAATATTTTTTCGGCGCCTCTTTGCTGGATGAAATCGGTGAGGATAGCATCAGCGCATTAATAGAGCAATATCCTTATTTTGTACACCCACACTGGATTTCAGTTATAAAAAAATGGAATGCATCTCATCGTCAGCTTGATCTGCAAGATGCCGGCATTTATACCTTTAGTCCATTCCGGGTTAAGCAATATTGTGCGGAAGCATCCTCCCAAATGCTGAATGATTCCACAAAGTCAACTATTGCGTCAGAAGATATGGGCATCGAAACATCCGCCCGGTCTGAGAATGATCCGACAGAAGATGATATAACGCTGCAGAGACAAAAGGAAGAATCTATGGAACCTTTACAGGCCTATGAGGCAGCCGAAGCTAATGTTAAAAATGAATCTGCTCCTGAAAAACAGGAAGTTCATCCCGGCCCTGTTATCCAGCCTTTGTTTACACAAGATTATTTTGCCTATACCGGTGCCAAACTCCCGGAACAGATCGAAAATGATAAAAAGCCCACCATGGAACAATTGCGCAGTTTCACGGGCTGGTTGCGTACCATGAAGCGGTCCACTGTATATTCCACCGATCATGATTCGGGTAAAGAAAAAATAATTCCGGATGCTGATGAAGAAAAATATGATGATCAGGAGGCAGTCACGGAAACGATGGCAGAAGTCCGTGCCTCTATGGGGCATTATGACAAAGCTATTGTCATTTATGAAAAATTAAGTTTGTCCAATCCTGAAAAAAGCGCTTATTTTGCACAAAAGATCGAAGGTTTAAAAAACAAGTGATATGCTGATTTTCTTTGCTGTATTGATTCTGATAGCCAGTGTGGTACTGGGTTTTTTCGTATTGGTACAAAACCCAAAAGGCGGCGGCCTTTCGGGTACTTTCGGCGGCTTCAGCAGTCAGACGATGGGGGTGCGCCAGACTACCGATTTTCTTGAAAAAGGTACATGGGTATTGATTATTATCATTGCAGGATTATGCCTTTTTTCTTCTTTCTTTATCCCTAAATCATCCACAACAGGCGTACAAAAGAGTGAAATGAATCAGGATGTCAACCTGCCTACGCCTCCGCCGGCAATGCAATATCCGATGAGCAACGGATCTCAATCTGCACAACCAACGCAACAACAGGCTCCGGCAAGTGTACCGGCACAAACTCCATCTAAAAGTAAATAGCTGAGCTTAGGAGAGACTCCATGGCAAAAGGAAGGAAAAAACGCAAGTCATCACATCCTTCAGGTAATTACAGGAAGTGGATTCTTTTTTGTGTCCTTAGCGCCTGCCTGGTATTTGTTATTTACTTCAGCTACCGGATTATAGGTCCTAATACAGCACCGTTCAGCGACCATAAATATTTTTATATCCGTACAGGAGCTACTTACAATGAGGTATTAACCGCGTTGGAAAAGCAGGGAATAGTTAAAAATCTGGGCAGCTTTAAGTGGCTGGCAAAAAAGCTGGATTATCCGCGGCATGTGCATGCAGGTAAATACGAGATCAGAGCAGGAATGAGCAATCTGTCCATTATCCGGTTGCTTCATTCAGGGAAACAGGTTCCTGTGAAATTAGTCCTCATCAAGCTGAGAACGAAAGCAGATTTTGCTTCCTTTATAAGCGACAAATTAGAGCCTGATTCTACCGCCATCATGACCTTATTAAACGACCCGGTTTATCTCCGCCAGTTTGGGTTGGATACTAATGATGTTTTATGCGCCGTGATTCCTAATACTTATCTTTTATTCTGGAATTCCTCTGCTGAAACAATTTTTAAGAAGTTAAAAGAAGCACAAACCAGATTCTGGAATAGCAAACGTAAGTCAGAGGCAGATTCTTTAGGCCTTACGGACAATCAGGTTTATATTTTGGCTTCCATCGTAGAGGAGGAGACCACCAGGAAAAAGGATAAACCGTTGGTGGCCAGTGTGTACTTAAATCGCCTGCGTTCCGGAATGCGTTTAGCGGCTGATCCTACTGCCAAATTTGCCGTAGGTGATTTCAATCTTCAACGGATAACGAGTAAGCAAACCGGGTTTCCCTCACCTTATAATACCTATCTGAATAAAGGATTACCGCCGGGGCCTATATGTACCCCTTCCATCAATACGATTGACGCCGTGCTGCATGCCCCTAAAACTCCATATTATTATTTTTGCGCTGAGGCGGATCTTTCCGGTTATAATGTATATGCCGTCACGTACAAAGCGCATTTGAAAAACGCCAGAGCTTACCAGAAAGCCTTGGATTCGCTGAACATACATTAATTTGTTTTACCTACTTTTACCCGATGAACCAATTAGGCAATTACCTCTCTGACCGGAAATGGATAAAACAACTGATCAGTTGGAGCAAAAGGGTCGTATTGCCCGGGTTCGATGGATTGCCATTGTATGATGTGATGGTTTTCTTTTTCAAAGAAGCATTTAAAGGCCAACTTACCAATCAGGCTGCCGCCATTTCTTTTTTCTTTCTTCTGGCCATGCCGCCAACCTGTATTTTTCTATTCACATTGCTTCCCTATATTCCTTTGAGTAACCTGGAACATACTATTTATATTTTAGCAAGAGAAATAACGCCCAACCACAGGACATTCCAAATTGTAAAAGGTATTATTCATGATTTTTTGCATACGCAACGTACCGGATTATTATCACTGGCATTTTTGCTGGCCATCTTTTATTCTTCTACTGCCGTGTTAGGTATTTTACGTTCTTTTAATAAAAACCATCCTGTATTCAGGCGGCGAAATGTTTTTCAGCAAAGGTGGACGGCCATTAAAATCAATTGCCTGCTTATCCTGTTGGTTATTGTATCCATTATTCTGATGGTGGCGCAAAGCTCCGTTTTCAGGAGCATTTTACATCATTTCAACCTCACCAATGAAGCCGTCCGTTTATTCATCGGATTAGCCCGTTGGCTAATCATTATTTTATTATTTTTTACGGTTATTTCCCTTATTTACACTTATGGCCCGGCAGTAAAAAAGCGATGGAGATTCATCACCGCCGGCTCTACGCTTGCCACTTTTTTAACGATTTTGAGTACCTTAGGTTTTTCTTTTTATGTAAATCATTTTAGCCGGTATAATAAAATTTATGGTTCTATCGGATCCCTGATTGTATTAATGGTCTGGATTTATATTAATTCTTTTGTGCTTCTGATTGGGTTTGAATTAAACGCCAGTATTGAAATGATAAGGCAGGAAGCCGAAGCAAGAATTGAAAAAGAAGATATTGAGGAAGGAGACTGGAGCGGATTGACTTAACAAATACTGAAATGTGATAGATTAGCAGGGCTAAACGGGCATTTGATATTATTATTCATTCACTAAATATACATACTATGACTATTCGCGAAGCGCAGGACCGTGTTGATCAATGGATACAAATCCACGGCGTCCGCTATTTTAATGAATTGACCAATATGGCGATTCTTACTGAAGAAGTGGGAGAGGTGGCGCGCATCATTTCGAGGCAATATGGCGAACAATCTTTTAAAGAAAATGAAAAAAAGAAGGAGCTGGCCGATGAATTAGCGGATGTGCTGTGGGTATTGCTTTGCCTGGCAAATCAGACCGGTGTGGATATGACAGTAGCTTTAGAACAAAACTTTGTAAAGAAAACAAACCGTGACGGTCAGCGCCATCAACAAAATGAAAAGCTGAGGAATGGATTGCCTGAAAAAAAATAATAAAACTGAGTCTTATGGAAGTAATAGAAAAGGAGATCAGAAAAGAATTTATTAATCTTACCTCCTTTCATATTTTTTAAAATAAGCTGATAGAAATACCTATTTTAGCCACCTGAAAAAGATTTTTCTCAATCATTTACACTTATAATACGGTCGCTTTATGCATCTCCATTTTGTTGATTATCTCATCATTACTCTCTATTTTCTGTTTGTCATCGGCATCGGATTTTTGATAAAAAAGAAAGTAAAAACCGGTAAGGATTTTTTAACAAGCAGCCGGTCTATTCCCATGTGGATTACAAGTCTGGCATTTATTTCGGCTAATCTCGGCGCACAGGAAGTGCTGGGTATGGCGGCGTCGGGAGCGAAGTACGGAATTATGACCAGTCATTTTTACTGGTTAGGTGCTATTCCTGCCATGGTGTTTCTGGGTATATTTATGATGCCGTTTTATTATGGAAGTAAGGCGCGTTCTGTTCCGGAATATCTCGCAAAAAGGTTTGATGAAAAGACACGTGGATTTAACGCATTTACTTTTGCCATCATGACCATTTTTTCTTCCGGTATTTCTTTATATGCTCTGGCCTTGCTCTTTGAAGTTATTTTAGGATGGAAATTTGAATTCTCCATTTTTCTGGCGTCCGGTATAGTACTTATTTATACTTTCCTTGGCGGGCTGACAAGCGCCGTGTATAATGAAGTGCTTCAATTTTTTTTAATTGTATTGGGGGTTGCTCCATTAGTATTTATCGGCTTACAACATGTGGGTGGATGGCATGGTGTTTTAGAAAAATTACCCGACGCCATGACACATACCTGGAAATATATGGGCAGCGCTTCTGATAACCCTATGGGAGTAGATGCATGGCAGTTAATGCTCGGATTAGGCTTTGTATTGTCATTTGGTTATTGGTGTACAGATTTCCTTGTGGTGCAAAGAGCTATGGCTGCCCGTAATATGCGGTCTGCACAGAATACGCCTATTGTAGCCGCTTTCCCAAAAATGATATTTCCTTTCATTGTTATTTTACCGGGGTTAATAGCTGCTGCTTTGGTAGCCATGCATTCAGGTTATGTCATTCCCAAACAAAATGGGGTTACCAATTACAATCTGGTATTACCTTCTCTGCTAAATCAGCTTTATCCAAGCGGTATATTAGGCGTAGGACTCACTGCTTTGTTTGCTTCGTTTATGTCTGGCATGGCTGGGAACGTAACTGCCTTCAACACCGTGCTGACTTATGATATTTATGAATCTTATTTTAAGCCGGGTCAAAGCGATAAACATTACCTGAATGTGGGCCGGTTAGCAACCATTTTTGGTATTCTTGCTTCTATCGGAACTGCTTATCTGGCAAAAGGCTTTAATAATATCATGGATTTTCTCCAGTTGGTTTTTGGCTTTGTAAATGCACCTTTATTCGCCACATTTGCTCTTGGCATGTTTTGGAAGCGGTCAACCGGGCACGGCGCCTTTTTCGGGTTAATAAGCGGCACAGTAGCTGCAGGTCTTACTTACAATCTGACCACCGCGGAGGGGAAGGGGGGGGGCATAGCCAACCTCCATACTTATGGCTCCACCATGGCGCAAAGCTTTATGGTGGCAATTATTGCCTTTTCGACTTGCTTCGTGGTTACTATTATCATCAGTTTGTTTACTAAACCTCATCCTAAGGAAAAGCTTATCGGATTGGTTTACAGCCTTACTCAAAAAGCCAAGATGAAGCATATCGTCTGGTATAAACGGCCAGTGACATTGGGCATCATTGTACTGATATTAACCTTAATATTGAATTTAATCTTCCTGTAAAATATACTGCAATGAAAAACATTTTTGATCTCCGTTTCATCATAGGTCTCTTCTTTTTACTCGTGGGGATATTCCTTTTTATCACTTCTTTTGTGTCCCATCCTTCGACGGGTAAAACTGAAACCGTCAATTTCTGGTGTGGCATTGTATATATTGTATTTGGTATTTTTATGCTTATCCTGTGGAAAGTGGGAGGAAATAACGAACCTGTGGGGATAGAGGAAGAGTAGGCTAATAAGGAGAAATAACATTGTGTTTGTGATTAGCAATAGGCTTTTGCTATGTTTTATCATTCCCTGATCTCGCCTTATTGATACTGTTTTCATTAGTAACTCATACTCTATTCATACTCTTTATGCGCTTTAACCATGCTTTATCCGTGCTTTATCCATACTCCATCTATGGAGTATGGATAAAGCATCCATACCTGCCGTCTCCGGGAGATTATATCGAGATTATCTTCATTCAAAAAGCACCCTTCTTCACAAATCATTGATAACCATCCAATTATCTCTATAACTTAGTTAAATGGGCATCAAAAATAAACTACGCCCACTTCGTAATAATCATACTTTCTTGTATTTATTTCTGATTTAATGATTATTTTGCAACGTTAATACTTGCTGATAACGCTGACTATTATACTTTAGTCTAAACTTGTATATACATCAATGTCCAAACAAAAATCTGCTCCCGAAGAACCTTTAGAAAAACAGCTCTGGAAAACTGCCGATAAGCTCCGCAAAAATATTGATGCCGCCGAATATAAGCACATTGTTCTTGGCCTTATCTTCCTGAAATACATTTCGGATGCTTTTGAAGAATTATTTGCCAAATTAAAATCGGAAGAGGAACAGGGCGCCGACCCCGAAGACCGGGACGAATACAAAGCCGAAAATGTATTTTTTGTGCCGCAGGATGCACGTTGGAGTTATTTGCAATCCAAAGCGAAACAGCCGGAAATAGGTAAGTTTGTGGATGAAGCTATGGATGCCATAGAAAAAGAAAATGCTTCGCTGAAAGGTGTTTTGCCTAAAGTATATGCCCGGCAAAATCTTGATCCTACCAGCCTGGGCGAATTAATTGACCTGGTTGGAAACATTGCTCTTGGAGACGTCAAAGCCCGGAGCGCGGATATTCTTGGACACGTGTTTGAATATTTTCTCGGAGAATTTGCTTTAGCGGAGGGCAAAAAAGGCGGCCAGTTCTACACCCCAAGAAGTGTGGTAGAGCTTTTAGTTGAAATGCTGGAGCCCAATAAAGGCAGGGTATTCGACCCTTGCTGCGGTTCCGGTGGTATGTTTGTACAATCCGAAAAATTTGTAGCATCCCATCAGGGAAAGATAAACGATATTTCCATTTATGGACAGGAAAGCAATCAGACCACCTGGCGGCTGTGCAAGATGAATCTGGCTATCCGTGGCATTGATAGTTCGCAGGTAAAATGGAACAGTGAAGGTTCGTTTCTCAATGATGCACATAAAGATTTAAAAGCCGATTTTATCATTGCCAATCCGCCTTTTAACGTGAGCGACTGGAGCGGTGATTTATTACGCACTGACGGACGCTGGCAATATGGCGTACCGCCTACCGGAAACGCCAATTATGGCTGGATTCAACATTTCCTTTATCATTTAGCGCCCAATGGTGTTGCCGGATTTGTATTGGCAAAAGGCGCACTCACTTCCAAAACTTCCGGCGAAGGTGATATTCGTAAAGCTCTTGTACGAGCTGGTTTGGTAGATTGTATTGTGAATCTGCCTGCAAAGTTATTTCTCAATACTCAAATTCCAGCCAGCCTTTGGTTTTTAAAAAGTAAAAAATTCCCAGGGGTGTCCACCAAAGGTGGATGGGGTAACAAATTCCCCTCCTCCGGAGGGGTGGTCGCAGACCGGGGTGGTAAATTCCCCTCCCCTGGAGGGGCGCCCGGAGGGCAGGGTGGTGAAATTCTCTTTATTGATGCCCGTAACTTGGGGCATCTCATTAACCGCAGGACACGTGAACTTTCACCAGAAGACATTAATAAAATTGCAAGTACTTATCATAGTTGGAGGGATTTATCACTCTGTCCGTCGAAGGCGGGCACTCTTCCAAGGGAGGAGAAA
>SCQV01000300.1 GCA_004299085.1 Chitinophagaceae bacterium
CTTAAAACAAAGAAAGAAGCAAACCTTGCCTGCCGGCTAGGCAGGAAAAATTCAAGACTGACGAAAAATGACTAAAATTTGCTCAATTCCGCTACGGAAAATAATGCTCCAATTGTCCTTTACTCCCTGATGAACCTTTGTGACGTTTGGCATTAACCTAAATCCAATCATATTTTCCGTGAACGCTCCATTATCGCAAATTTTTTAACCCACGCCTTAGGCGGGGCTGGCTGTCATTTCTCTTATGCTTGCGCTGAAGCTTCAGCATAGGCGCAAGGTCGTTCTGGCAAAGCCCTGTATTCATTAAACCACGAGAGCTAAATACATAATTCAATAACTTTTCTCTAAATCCTGAACCCTTTCTTCTGGAATAAAGATGTTCATTATATGCGCTACAATTCTTTCTGCTGTTTTTCCGTCCCATAAAGGTGGGGTAATTCCTTTTTTCCAATTCCCGTTAAAGAGTTTTTCCATCGCCGGCTTAATGGCTTCCGGATTAGTTCCTAATAATTCATTGGTCCCCAGGGTAATGGTTTCCGGCCGTTCCGTACTGTCACGTAAGGTCATACAGGGAATCTCCATCACGGTGGTTTCTTCCGTAATGCCTCCCGAATCAGTGATGACGGCTCTTGCCCGCTCCACCAAATAATTAAACTCCAGATAGCCTAATGGCTCTATGGTATATAACCTCGGGTAAGAAATACCCATACCTGAAAGGATTTTTGCAGTACGGGGATGTACTGGAAATATCAGCGGCAAAGGTTCAGCGGCATTGACTATTTCATCCATCAGCACCTTTAATTTATTTTCTTCATCCACATTTGCTGGGCGGTGAAGGGTCATTATCAAATACTTTTTCTCTTTTAACCCCAGCTTATCCCATATTTCCGGTTTCCTGAAACGGGGCCTTTGCTTCAATAATGTATCAATCATAGTATTGCCCACAAAAAAAATCCATTCTTTCGGAATACCGGCGTGCCGAAGATTGCGGTTAGCCATCTCCGAAGTAGTAAAGAAATAATCTGTAATCGAATCCGTAACCATTCTGTTAATTTCTTCCGGCATGGTGAGGTCGCGGGAACGAATACCAGCTTCGACATGTGCTACTTTGATACATAATTTTTTTGCCACAATGGAGCAAGCAAGCGTAGAGGTTACATCTCCCACCACCAGCACCAAATCGGCGGGATGTTCAATTAGTTCTTTTTCAAAACGGATCATAATATTGGCCGTCTGCTCTGCCTGAGTACCGCCCCCACTTTCAAGATTGACATCCGGTTCCGGAATACCTAATTCTTCGAAAAAGCTGCCGCTCATGTTTTTATCATAATGCTGGCCCGTGTGTATCAGGCGATATTGGATGTCATTTCCTTCTTTCTGTTTTTGTTTGATAGCATCAATGATAGGTGCTATTTTCATGAAATTGGGGCGTGCGCCCGCTATGATTGATATTTGCATAATAGTTTTTGATTATTGGGCTTTCGTTTCGGCTTGCTTCGGCTCCGCTCAGCAACCGTCGCTCAGCAACCGTCGCTCAGGGACCAGGCTCGATGACCAGCTCAACGGCCGGTTATTTTGGTTTATTTTTATAATGGCTTTTGTTTTTACATTCCGAGAGGCCGTGTAACTTATTCAGTTCTCCATTTATCAATGCTTCTTTTTTCTTCCTACTCCATCCCTGCACTTGTTTTTCTCTGTAAAAAGCTTCATCAATTCTATCAAATGTTTCATAATACACTAACTTGACCGGCAGATGTTTCCTGGTAAAATTTGCGCCTTCACCATTTTGATGCTGCTGCAATCTTCTTTCCAAATCAGTGGTACTGCCAGTGTAGTAGCTGCCATCAGCACAGAGTAATATGTACATGTAACCTTTCATATATGGAATCGGCGCTTCGACTACGCTCAGCGACCGGGAGGAACCGTGCTCAACAACCGGCGCTTCGACTGCGCTCAGCGACCGGATATCGATCTCGTGCCCTGAGCGAAGCCGAAGGGCACTATGACAAAGAACCACGGTCAATGTAGCACGCTCAGCGACCGGATATAGTATTAAGATAAACCCAACCACCACACTTCAGGCTTTCTATGGCTGCAAAGCTGGCTTCGGTTGTATTTATAATTTCATCGAAGGGAATTAATGCTTCTCCCCCGTTTTTAATCCGTTCTGCCAGCAGCCGGAATTGCTCTTTATGTCCCTTATCTAGCTTAGTCTTTAACTTAGAAAAGCCTTTAAAGCCAAACCCTTCCGTAAGACGGAAGTTGTCAATAACAGCAGTACGTTCCTGGGAATAAATTTCAATCCTTTCTTTAGGATATGCTTTAGATCCATTTGAAAAATAATTGATGACTCCGATACTTCCGTTTTCATACTTTAATAATATCGAAGCATTATCTGTATTTTCTTCAGGGTTTTGCCCCATGGCGTTCATGCAGACCGCCTTTACACGGCTGCCGGTAAAATAGGTGATTAAATCTATAAAATGACAGGCTTCCCCTATGATACGGCCACCACCCACCTGCATATCATGCACCCATACATTGGCTGGGATAAAGCCGGCGTTCATGGTAGCGATCACGTTCATGTTAGCGTTTCCTAATAAACTTTTCACTTTAAGCGCATGCGGAGAAAATCTGCGGTTGAAACCTACTGTTAAGGTCAATGGAGGCCGGTAAGCCTCTTTAATCCGGGATAGCTGTTCCAGATTTAATGCTAACGGTTTCTCCACAAACACATTCTTTCCCGCGGCCAGGCTTTCCGCCACTAAAGCGGCATGCTGATGATGGCGTGTAGTAATCATCACCAGATCAACTATTTCATCTTCTAATATTACTTTATAATCTGTAGTACTTTTTTCTATATGATGTTTTTGTGCAAGTGTGGTACCCGAAACCCCGCCGGCGCTAGCGATATATTTCAGGTAAGCACCGGTATTTTTAAAAGCAGGCAACAGGGTCATTTTGGTAAAATTACCTGCACCTATAATACCGATTATTCCTTTTGATTGGGGGAAATTGTTAGAATGAATATTGATAGCGCTGTTACTGTCGGCCTGTTCAGGATATATCAGCATTGAAGCAATGGAGTGGGATTGGCCGATATTGCCATAGATTTTCTGATATTCTGCCAAAGGTATTTTTTCAGTGATAAGCGGCTTCACGTCCAGCCTTCCCGTTGAAATGGCCTGCAACACCGCTTCAAAGTTTCTTTTTTCTGTCCAGCGAACAAAAGGTAGCGGATAGTCTATCCCTCTTTGCTCATAATTTTCGTCATATCTTCCCGGGCCATAAGAGCAGGATACCTGGAAGGACAACTCTTTTTCATAAAATTCCGCTCTGCTGATATGAAGGCCAATGACACCTACCAGGATAATCCGCCCTCTTTTGCGACTCATTTGTGCAGCCTGCGAAATGATATCGTCCGTTTTTGCAGAAGCAGTAATGATAACGCCGTCTGCGCCGTTCATTGCCGTCTGTTCGGTTACGTATTTTACCGGATCAGTTCCCATTGCCGGGTTAATGGCATCTATCCCTTTGGTTTTTGCCAGTGTTACTTTATGTTCATCCAGGTCTATGCCGATGACGTTGCAACCATTGGCGAGCAGCAATTGAGCGGTAATAAGCCCGATAAGGCCCAGTCCCAACACAACAATCGTTTCACCTAAAGCAGGCTTGCATAAACGAATACCCTGTAAACCAATAGAGCCTATAACTGTGAACGCCGCCTCTTCATCGCTCACGTTGTCAGGAATGTGCGCTACAAGATTCTGAGATACACTGACAAATTCAGCATGGGGACCATTTGATGCTACCCTGTCACCTACGCTAAAATTATCTACGCCTGCACCGATGGCTATCACTCTCCCCACATTGCAATAACCTAAAGGCAGTGGTGTATCCAGCTTATTGCGTACAGATTCCAGCGTGGTGAACAAGCCATCTGTTTTTACTTTATCTATTACCTGTTTTACCCTGTCCGGTTGCTGACGGGCTTTCTGGATAAGGTTCGCTTTTCCAAACTCCACCAACATTCGTTCAGTACCCAAAGAAACTAAGGAACGGGTGGTTTGTATTAAAACTGCCCCTTTATTTACCTGAGGTGCAGGAACATTTTCTAAAATGGTTTCTCCTGTTTTAAAGGATTGTATGATTTGTTTCATCAAAATAAATTATTAGATAATGGTCGTTTCGGCTCGTTTCGGCTTCGCTCAACGACCGGCGCTCGAGACCAGCCCAGCGACCGGCGTTTCGGCTTATTTCGGCTTCGCTCAATAACCATCGCTCAACGACCGGCGCTCGAGACCAGCCCAGCGACCGGCGTTTCGGCTTATTTCGGCTTCGCTCAATAACCATCGCTCAAGGACCGATTTCGGCTTATTTCGGCTTCGCTCAATAACCATCGCTCAAGGACCGATTTCGGCTTATTTCGGCTTCGCTCAATAACCATCGCTCAAGGACCGGCGTTTCGGCTCCGCTCAACGACCGGCTCAATGACCGGTATAAATTTTGAATATGGATAGATGGATGTCGTCCTTGTCCTGTAGTTTATTCTTGAGGTTTTCTAAATAAACAGTGTAATATTCAACAAAGACGAATATGGAGAAATGAAAAATTGTTGATTATATAAGGTCATACTTCATCTGGCGCTTGAGTAATCCAACCGGGAGAATTAGTAGTTGATTTTTGGATTTCTTTGTCGTCAACAAATTGCCGCATCCATGATTCAATTGCCATCAGGCACCAAACCGTATAAGAGGCATCCACTTTACCCTCCTTATTGTTGTGAATTAATTCCCATACTTTTTCCGGATTAAAGATACCCCTGCGTTTTAAAACGTCCGGAGAAAGGTATTCTTTTATCTTTTCATCCAGATCATGGGTTATCCATTCACGTACCGGAGCTCCGAAACCCGACTTAGGCCTGTAAATAACTTCCCGAGGTAAATATCTTTCTGCCACCTTTTTTAAAAGGTATTTTGTTTCTTTACCTTTCATTTTCAGCCTGGGAGGAATGGTGCATGCATAAGCAACCAACCCCGTATCCAAAAAGGGCACTCTTACTTCCACTCCTTCCGCCATGGCCAATTTATCTGTATAATTCAGATTATGATCCGGAAGAAATGATCTCATTTCCCAATACAGCATCCGGTTCAAAATATTTTTTTCTCCGGGAATAGTTATCAGCAATTCTTTTAAATAATCAGCCGGATCATAATTACCAATTAACTGTTGAAATTCTTTTGTAAATAATGGCTTATTTAATAACAAAGGCATCCATGAAAAATAACCGGCCAATCTGTCAATTTGCGGCTTATCTATATCTATTAATAATTTCTTTGCTCTTCTGAATTTGGGGTTACCGGTTGGCAGCATATCGAGTAAACCTTTTATACCTTTACCGATAGGGGTAGGAACTCTCGAAAAATATTTTTCATAATTTAATGCCTGATGCCTGCGGTAACCGGAAAACAGATCATCTCCGGCCGTACCTCCTATCAAAACTTTATAGCCCATTTTCTTAGCTCTTTTACAAATGTTCAACACATTCAGAGGCGCTGCATCTGCCTGAGGTTCATCCAAATGCCAGATCATTTTATCAAAGTCCTTTACGATATCCACCTCAGCATTCACCACCTCCAGCTTTATTTTTAAGTGTTCTGCTACCAGTTTTGCATAATGCAGATCGTCTGCAAAGCCTTCCGAAACGGCTAAATTATTAGTATTAATAGTAAACGCCTGAATTGCTATTGACGGATGTAACTTCCTTGCCATAGCCACCATCAGGCTCGAATCAAGTCCACCGGACAAAAAGAATCCAACCGGGACATCGGATAATAATTGCCTGCTGACGGCCTGTAATAATTTTTCTTCCAGATTGTCAATAATTTTTTCTTCGTTATCTTTTATATAATGCCCGCTAAAAGGGATGTTATAATACTTAACTGGATTAACAGCTATATTATTAACAGAAAGCTTCAGATAATGACCCGGAAGTAATTTCTTCGTGTATTTTAAAGCAGTGGTTTCCCCTGGCGACCAGAGAAAATTCAGGTAATTGATCAATCCTTTTTCATCAACCTCCTTATTAAATTCATCACTGAACAAGAATGATTTTATTTCAGAACCAAAAAGGAAGGCGCCTTTATGAAAGTAATAATATAATGGCTTTATCCCAAAATGATCTCTTGCAATAAAAATTTCTTTATTGCTTATATCATAAATAGCAAACGCAAAAATTCCATTCAGCTTATTGAGAATTTCTTCTTTATAATGGATATATCCATAGAGAAGGGTTTCGGTATCGCTTGTTGAATGAAACTGATAGCCCAAATTAACCAGTTCCTTCCTGATGTCTGGATGATTATATATTTCACCGTTAAAGATAATCACATAGTTGCCATCTGCAGAAAACATGGGCTGATGACCGTTTTCTGAAAGATCCAGGATGGATAAGCGGCGGTGGCCCAATGCGAGATCCTCATCGTGATAAAAACCCGCATCATCGGGGCCGCGGTAAGCAATGGCACTTGCCATTTTTCCAATATACCCTGTTTCATTTGGGCCTATACATCCCACAATTCCGCACATAAATTGATTGGTTGACCGTTAATCTTTAAGAAACATGCATCATTATCCTAAGGCCAAAACTTTCAGATTATAATAAAATTTCATTAAAGGTTACAAGGGCAGCATCAATTGAATTATTGGAGATTACAGTATTTCGTGCATTTCTGCTCAATCTTACGCGAAGTTCGTCATTTTTTGCCATTTCCAGAATTGCGTCTGCAATTTGAAAAGGCTGCTTAGGCTCAATTAATATCCCGTTTATTCCATTTTCAATTATATCTTCAACTGCACCTACTTTGGTCGCAATACAGGGGAGTGAGGATGCCATTGCTTCTAACAATGCGTTAGGGAGACCTTCAAAATGAGAGGGCAAAATATAAGCATCTGCCATCCTGAGGAGCTCCATTTTCTTCGAGCGATCAGCCCATCCTATAAATTCTACCAATTGTTCAATGCCCAGTTCCCCGGATAATTTTTGCATCGGCTGCATTTCGCTCCCATTCCCGGCTATCAGAAAATGGACATTGTCAGTGATCCGATCTCTGATCATTCCGATGGCCTCCATTAAATCTCCAATGCCCTTGTAGGCTTCCAGCCAGCCCAAATAAAGGAATACAACTTTGTTGTCTTTTGTTTCATACGTTGGCCTGTTTTGAATGTATGTTTCCACATCAATCCAGTTCTGCCTTACCACAAAATGATCCTTCCACTTCCGGTCTATATCATCCATGTTTTTTGTGGTTAAGAAAAGATCTTTCCATTTACTACTTTGGCACAGTACAATGTCTGCTTTATCGAAAACGTGGGAAATAAACTTTCTGAAACGGGGCCTTTCAATATCCTGAAGAATCATTCCTGACCGGGGAGCTATAATTACCTTTTTCCTGAACAATTTACCTAACAGCAGCATCATTCCTTTCTCACGAAAACTCCAGCTATTCCCGCAAAAAATGAGGATAGTTTTAAAATTACGTGAAAATACGAGCTTTTGAAGCAATGTTAATATCCTTATTATTGCATTCCATCCTCTTTTAGGGAGTGAGGGTGGGGGAACACTTTCACCTGTCGTATCCAACAGTATCCAATCTATTTTCTCACTTAATTTACTATTGATAAGCGACCTGCATGCGAACATCTGGCCGCCGACACTACCGTCTTTAGCCGCCTTTTGAAAAGAGCCGATGAATAGAATTTTTCGTTTCATAATAATCCAAAATTTACATTAGGGAACCGCTAAAACCTGATTTTTATTTACTTTTTTAACTCTCAAATACCTGCCGTTTTGTGAAAGCGGCACGAAGAATCAACTAAGTAAAAGTGGTGTTAGAGATTATTCTAATAATCTATACTCATGCAATAAGAAATGAGCACGAGTTGGATATTAAAGAATCTTAAAGGTTTAACGTACATTGAATAAACAGATAAAAATAATTTTAGACTTATCAAAATATTACTTTATACTCGTTTGCCCAAATGGCTAATTGCAAAGATTTCCATAGGAGAAACCCATTATATCCTTTCCCTTCCGCATGTTGAGAAATCATCGTCTCCATAAGAGGATAATTAAATAATTGCATTCCACTTGTTTTCGTTTCATTTATGCGTTCTCTTAAATAAGTGTTCAACGTACCCTTTAACCAAAAGGAATAAGGTACTCCGAAACCTGTCTTGGGAGCATCTAATATTGAATCAGGGACAGTTCCTCTTAAGGCCTTTTTTAATAAATATTTTTTTTCACCTCCTTTAACTTTCAAACGCCCGCTAAGTGGTAACACATAATCCGTGAGTGCTGTATCCAGAAAGGGAACTCGTACCTCAAGGCTATTTGCCATAGTTGATTTATCCACTTTTTCCAGGAAAGTATCAGGAAGAATGATCCGAGTATCGGTCAAAAATACTTTTTCGATTGGGCTTGCACCACTTAAAGATGCATACACTTCTTCGTACCGATGGAAGGGGTTCAGCATATTAAGTTTTTCCTGCAAGGGCTTTGAAAAAATTCTTTCAGGAGGTAATCTCCTGGTTTCCATCGTAAGCAATAGAGCATTCCGTGTTGCGGGGTCCTTCGAGGAAATGGCATCGAAGAACCTTCTTAGCCTTAACACCGATGGATGCTGAACAGACTGTGGAACCAGATTAAAAAATGTTGCCAATGTCTGCCATTTAATGGGATGTTGCGTGGTATTATACCTGGAATAGCCGCCGAATACTTCATCTCCACCATCTCCCTGGAGCACCACTTTGATGCTTCCCTTTATTTCTTTGCTTAATAAAAATAAGGGGATATTGGCAGCGTCGGCAAACGGTTCGTCATGACAAGTAACCAGGTTTTCAATTATAGGAATTAAATTACCTGCGCTGACTTGCATTTCATGGTGATCCGTATTAAATTCTCTGGCTATGGCAGCAGCCTTTGGCAATTCATTCACCCCTTTATCAAAATCAAAACCTACTGAATATGTCAACAATTTGCCTCCATAGTGCCTGGATGCCAGCGCAGTAATGGCAGAAGAATCAATACCGCCACTCAGGAAAACACCCACCGGTACATCGCTGATCAAATGCCGTTTTACAGCTTCTTCGAGCAACTGCCGTACGTTAATAATTGCATCTTCTTCTTTCTCATTTTCTTCCACAATATCATGCACGTTGTAAAACAAAGAATGATTGATCCCTGTTTCGTCCATCTCCAGCATACTACCTGGCAATAATTCTTTAATATCAGCAAAAAGCGTATTCTCTCCCATGGCATTGCCGTACCAGATGTATTCCGATAAGCCCTGATAATTAACTTTCCGGGAAGGCAGGTCCGTGGCCAGTATCGCTTTTATTTCGGAAGCAAAAACAAAATGATTGCCGTCATTAAAATAGTACAATGGCTTAATGCCAAAGCGATCCCTGGCAATTGTAAGCTTCCGCTCATGCCTGTCATATATTGCGATTGCAAACATTCCGTTAAAGCGGATAAAGCAATCTTTTCCCCACGCTGCAAACGCCTGCAATACGACTTCAGTATCTGAATGACCTTTGAATGAATATCCTTTTCTCTCAAGGGTTTTCCTTATTTCAGGGAAATTATAGATCTCTCCATTGAAAACGATTACATATCGCTTATCATCCGTAAGCATAGGCTGATGCCCAGCCTCTGTTAAATCCAAGATGCTCAGCCTGCGATGCCCCAAAGCGATATTTTCTTCACAAAAAAGGCCTGAATCATCAGGCCCTCGATGAGCGATGCAACTTAATGCTTTTTCCACCATACAGTGATCAGCAAAATTGTTTTTATAGCTAAGTATCCCGGCAATACCACACATATAAGTTCTTCTTATGAAATATTCAATAATCGTTTATGTTCTTTCAGCTCTTGTTCACTGAATCGCATCTTTATTACCTTGGCCGGTACGCCCCCCACAATACTATATGGTGGTACATCCTTAGTTACCAATGCACCTGCCGCTATCACGCTACCTCTCCCAATAGTTACTCCTTTTAAAATAATAGCGCCTGTTCCCAACCACACATCA
The DNA here is from genome assembly GCA_004299085.1 of Chitinophagaceae bacterium. Classification (GTDB taxonomy): domain Bacteria; phylum Bacteroidota; class Bacteroidia; order Chitinophagales; family Chitinophagaceae; genus FW021-bin31. The sequence goes on from SCQV01000300.1 coordinate 10,092, forward strand.
TCTTCAATAATTACTTTCAGGTCATTTTCAGGCTTTTTTTCTTTTACATCAAACATGTATTTCCCCACCTCGGATATATTGTGATCCCCACCCATTATGGTGACATTTGGGCCAAACATTACTTTGTTTCCAATGACGATCCCACTTTCCGAAGCATTTAATACTGCTCCAGGCCCAATGTAAACATCATCCCCCACTTCGATTGTCGAGAAGCTGTAATTCCCATTTGGATCGAAGATGAAGTGTTTACCATGCTTTTTAAATAAAGGTTTTAAAAGAAACATCTTAAGATGTTTATACACCTTAATTATAAAAACTATAAAATTTGCTGTTAGTTGCACCCGTATATTAGATTAGCTTTAGTTTACATAGCTTGTAATGACTGCAATATTTTTTTTATTACAGTATCAGCCATATTTATATCCTTTGTATTGTCGAGTACCATCTTTGCAAGGACTTTGGCTTTTTCTATTCCATTCTTTTGGCTATATAAGCACAATAATTTGTAATCTTCTATACCACGACTAAAAGCCTCCCATCGGCGAGAAGATATAATAGAATTGCCGGGACCATCATAAATTACAGAATAATTTTCTATAGGGTTCACATTTGGCCCTGTAACAAGATTTAAGGCCGCACCGGAGTTTTCCTCAGCATAATCCCAAAATCCGATGCCGGTATAATTATGAAGAAAAGCATCCCATGCCATTAAACGATAATAAGAATATGGAGATAATGACCTCGCCGTGCCATTCACCTTATATATCCAGACTTCGGCACGATGAAGAGGTAAATTGTTAAAGCCAGGATAATTTGCAATAATCTGGCCGATATCAACCAAGGGCAAAATGTTGTTAACATTGTTACTATTAGTAAGCGTAGCAAAAAATTGTACTTCGGGAATTGCCTTCTTAGCCCAAACCATTAATTGTTTGAAGTCATCAATATCGTTATCCCTTATTTCATCATAAGGATATAAATATACTTTTGCTGCCGCAAAGCCATTATCCTTAATTATTCTTGTTATATCCCGGTACCATGCCAAGAAACTTTGTTGCCATGAACTTGACATAAACCTTTGTCCATTTGCTCCGTTCCTGTTTTCCTCACTGGCATAATTCATAAGAAGTAATATATTTTTTATGCCGGTATTCTTAAAGTAAGACAAGTAATTAATAAAAGATTGGTAATTACTTGTGCCAATACGAGGTAAAAAAGCGGGAGGTATCACCAGTGTATTGACATGATGAGTTTGCAAATCAGACACCGCGATCTCTTTTCTGTCTGTAAGCATGGGGTAATAAAGATAAGCCCAGTTATCTGCATCCAAGTTACAATTTTCAGGCTCATTTATATTAATTACCCGTGACTTAATATTTAAAATAAAGCTCTCACCTTGAGATTGAATTTCAATCTGTAGATCATTGGTACCTGCGCCAAGACCTTTCAACTTAAAAATAAACATTTCACAAAATCCGGGATCAATATTTATATCGGACGTCAAGGGGATTATAGGATCAGGTATCCGGTCATGATTTGCTGTTTTTACAAAAGGTACTTTATATATCTCAATATCATTGATGAGTTTATTAATGTTTTCGGTTTTAATATTAAACTGCAGAGGTAATGTACTCGTATTTGTAATAATGAAAGCACCATATTGCACGCCCTTAACTCTCGTCAGGAAGTCATAGTTTAAATTCTTTGTCATACCTGCCGGCCTGTGCAGTTCATTTAAAGGCGCCCACGGATTACATTTTTCTATTACAAACGGAACATTAAAAATCTTAGATAATTCGGAAGCATATTGTTTTCCGATTTGAATTTTCAAATTGTTTAAATTATTGACAGGATAGTTGTTCTCTATTTCAGACTGTAAGTCCTCAATAGGATTCTCTGGGAGATCAGAATTAATTACTCCAATTTTATCCCTATTGGCAATAAGATGCTCGATATATTCTTTTGAAGATGATAGGGGTTTCATTAACGAATCAACCGCATATTCTAAGTGATTTAATGGGATCACACCCGCAGAATTTGAATGTACAGTATTAGCGCCTTTCGATACCTCTATTTCATCGCAAAAAATAAACCAGCCATTAGGTATAACTGTAAGCTTAATATATCTGGCCTTACGGTCTATACTTTTCAAAGAGAATTTCTTAACTTCATAGTCTTCCGGCTCATTTCCATTTACGGCGACTGCATTGCCCACATAAAAGTACCTTTTGTTGTCTTCGCTGATAAAGATAAAAACAGCTTTAGGGAAAAAGACATGTGCTTTTGAATACCCTGCAGTATTAAAAGTAACAGTACCTATTGAAGCTATTGTTCCTAAATCTATTGTAATGGTAACCTGACGATGTTCCCATCCAACAGTAGTTGATTTAGTCCAGAAATTCCCTGGTGAGGTATATATTCCATCTGTCAATGATGTTTTGTCTGTTGATGGTGCAGACAGTGGGTAGTTGGGTAAGGCTGACAGGGTATATGGTTTATGCAAAGCCAGGTCCTGCGCCCTGGAACTGATAGGATAAAGCAGGCCGATACACAATAAGAACAGATATATTTTCCACATTATTGTTTCAAAATTGATTCGCATTCGTTCAATTCATAAAGTGAATTAATGTCAGCTTACTATAAGTAACCCTATTATTCAGGTTCTTATTTAGCTAATTCTGCCATGAAACTTTTTAATATAAGGATTCCAGCTCTCTGTGCTTTACCAAATTTCACTCATCGTAAAACAGCATATCGAAATAGCGCTTTGATTTTACCCCTTTCGAAGAAGAGATATAATATATATAACGATACATATACGGATAATGCCAACCATGTGGAATACTGCAAAGTGATCCAAACAAATAAAACTGTAAGCAAGAGATCATTAATTATTTGTCCTTGCGATCGGATTTGATAAATCCTATAAAGGATAATCTGTGTGATTATGCTTCGCAGAGCTATGCACCCCATTATGCAATAAACAACTCCTGTCAAACTACTTAAAAAGTAAGCTGAAAATGTGATGCTGAGAAAGCACAATAATAGAATACAAAGATTAATGACTAGTAAAAGATTTTGCTTATTAAGGACTTTCATATAAGTTTTGTTAATTATCTGCATTTTACCTTCGTATAAGCATATTGGCATTAAAATGATTAAATAGCTTAATCCCTGTTCATATTTCGGAAGCCAAAGTGAAAGAAAATGTATTAGAGGATAATACCCGATATAAAAACCCAGTAACAGGAAACTGAGCATATCAATACTCATTGTCAACGCTTTTCCCTGCCTGTCAATTGAAATTTTCCTGAGGGCGGGAAATAATACCAGACTTACCTGGGTAATCAACACAATAAAGAAAAAAACCGCTGATAAAGCCAGGGAAATTTTAGCAAACGTTTTTATATCCCAATGATCTTCAATGACAAATTTACCAATCCCTAAGATAAAAGTATCTGTCATATTACTTAGCATTAAAGTAATACCAAAGAAACTATCCTTCTTGATCAGCGAAAAGGTTTCTTTGAGCCTTAGTACTTTAACCTTTCGCAAACCCCTATAATATTGTAATAAGTATGTAAGTGAAATAAGCTTGCTTATCAGAAATATGCTGATTATTTCATACAGGTTCAATCTATGAATAAAAAATAAGAGAAGAATTAGCACCAAAAAAGCGCCTTTCTCCAGAAAAACCGCCTTAGAATACTCTTTAATTTTATCTGTTGCCAGCAAGATAAATCCCAGATAAGTAATGAGATTACCTATAACAAGAAAAATACCGGAGCATATAATAATTAACGATTTAGTCGTAAGGGGCATAAATATCCCAACAAGACCAATAATAATGGCAAAAAATATGAACTGAGAAAATAATGTAAATTTTAGTTTTGATTTAATAACTGAAGGATCAATATCCTTAAATTCCTTACCTCCGTATAATAAATACACGCCGTCGCTCACTCCCAATAAAAAGATGCCGATAAAGCTGTTGTATAAGATAAATAACTGCCAGAAGCCATACTCTTCTATAGATATTACTTTTGGCAGTCCTAATACTAACACTAAGCTTAATGCAATAGAAACAAACTGCGCACCAAATGCATAATAAATATTATTAAGAAATGTTTTCCTTAATCCCATCTTCCAATATTCTATTATTGATGATTCTGTTAAGCCAATGGCAAAATTCGTATTGGGCTATAATTTCGTCATCGATTTTTTTATACGGTATCTCCAAGAACTCTGGAATGTCTTCCTGCCTGTCTTTTCCAAGGACGAATATATTTTCTTTCTTGTAAAGGTTATAATTGAGTATATCCTGGTTATTGGTTATTAATTTTTTTTCAAAAAACAGAGATTCCATTACACGCAGAGTCAATCCACTCTGATTATCTTGTATCAAATCTAATATAGCAGTGGATTGAGAAAGTAATTCAATGGCCTCATTATACTTAATACGTTTATTGTAAGAATATTTTTTATGAAGTATGGCTTTTCTATCCCTGACTATATGAAGATAAGAAACAAGCCCCATCTTTTCAAAAGCATCATTAAGTTGAAGCAATGTAGATAACCGACCTTTATCTTGACCAATAAATATAATATCATACTTGGTTTGTCGCTTTTCTAATTTGATTGTGTCAAAATAATAAGTAGAATTATATTTTAATGAAAATCTTTTACAATCGGCTTTATCAAAAGACCATTTTTCCCATCTGTCCGGAACCTTCGAAGGAGAAAATTTAGGTCTCACAGAATCCCAATACCAATAAATTAGTCTTATTTCTTTATTCACGATTTTATTAAGCAGTTGTTTAGCTATTAAAGGAGAAAAATTGCTGGCCGGAAGAATAACTACCTCAGCTTGATTAACAACTTCTTTCCATTTAGCATACCAAATATTTGGCCAAAAATGATATTTGAAACATAAAACCCTCAAAGGCTTTAATATTGCGGGAATTCTTTTATATAGAGGAAATATTTTTACCCCTTCATCTTCCATTTTCCCTCCCCAATAATCATGTTCGTTAAAAAAAAGCACTCTTTTCATATATTAATAATACATCCCCATTTCTTTAAAATACAATATCTCCCTTTGGTGGTCTGTAACAGGATTGAAAACGGAATAATAAGGTAAATAGAGATTATAAAATCTTGTGCCTTTCATATAGCGAGACGTATTCCTGACATAATAATATGTCTGAAAGGAGAAAAGGAGGAGAACAAAAGCGTATGCCAGCAAATATTTTTTGGGGAAATATTTTTTATAAGCTTTTAATAGTACAATCGTATCTACTATGTAAATTATTGCAATAATAGCCAGATAATTTAAAAACCTTGCAAAACCTCCCACAACAGGAGTAAAAATCCCGATAATAATATAAGCGGTGATAATGTTCTCAAAAATGTGCGGCGGTAACTTCGACTTTTGTCTAATCAATTTTATAGCCGTTACCGGTAATATCGCGATAATTTGCATTAGAACCCCGTAAACATTTATATTAAGAGAAGTATAAGTACCTACTTTGTTGGCAAAATCAGGCGTAAACTGGAGCAATCTGAATACTTCATAAGGGTTTATTAAAATGAACGGTACCCAAACCACCGTAATCAGTGCAATAATATACCAAACCTTCATTTTCCTATAAAGGAATGGAATAATTAAAGTAATAATTGCAGAAAGATGAAAATATATAGCCACTATGCAGAATAAATAATAAATAACCCATTTTCTTTTTATTAAGAATGGGATACTTAACAAGAAAATACAAATAGGAAAGGACTCTCTAAGGATTTCCATATTAAAATAAGTATATTCCAATAAGAAATAAAATAGGATAGCCGTATATTTGAACTTACAGTATTTTTTAATAAACCAAAAAATAACTCCATTTACAAAGAAAGACTGTACAAGCTGGAAGAAAGTGAAACTGTCGTCAATACTTTTAATTACTGCATTTAATATATACCATAAAGGACGGTATTCTGCAGATTTAAAATCAAAATGTTTTAATTGTGCAAGGTTTGGATAGCCGGAAAAGTATTCCTGATAAGCAAGAGAATCTCCACCTACCTTAAATCTTAAACCAACCACTAAGGTCAATATTAGAAATAATAGAAAATATACTATCTTATCTAATACTTTATTTTTATTTTGTCCGAAATCAAGGGTGCAAAATAAAAGTAAAATAAAAACTATAAAGTAAATCATATTTTACACTTATGACAAATCATACACCCTTATTTTACACTTTCACATTATTACCGAGTATCACCTCAGGTGATACCACTACATTTTGGCCGATATTACAGTCGTTCCCAAGCCTCGCTCCTTTCATGATATGGGAAAAATGCCAGATTTTGGTTCCTGCTCCTATTTCAGCGCCTTCCTCTATGATAGCTGTCTCATGGATAAAAATGTTATCTTTTTGCATGGGGGTTTCAAGGTTTTGGAGTTCGGGGGTTGGGGTATGAGGTTTCTATTGCTATGTCAAATATAAAATA
>SCQV01000301.1 GCA_004299085.1 Chitinophagaceae bacterium
TTAATGGGAGGTACACCCTCTCAAAATCCGGGAATGTATTTCAGAAGCAGCCCAATCAATTATGTTACTTCTCATTCATGCCCCACGCTTTTATTGCAAGGTGGAGCAGATCCTTTAGTTCCTCCGGCAGAAGCTTTTCGCTTGCAGGATACTTTGCAGATGCTGGGAGTTGTCAATCAATTAGTGTATTATCCTAATGATGGACATGGCTGGACAGGCCCCGATTTGCAGGATTCATTTGAAAAGATCGAGGCGTTTTTGGAGAAGAATGTAAAGTAGGATTATATCAATAACCAAATTCTACGCTAAATTACTACCCTCACTCAATAAGATTGATAACTTTTATGATTAAGCCGAAAAAGATTGTTTCAAATCAAAACCGGTAAAGGCCTTTTGCATTGTAGCGAAGCAAAAGGCCACATTGCGGAAAAGTAACCTTTTCCAACTTGGGAATTTATCAATCATCAATGCCATAGCCGATGATCTTGTTCCAGGAATCAAATTGTATAACCAGATCTGTATAGTCGTAGCCGTAATCCAAACGGTAACGATAGGTTCGTCTTCCATTCCTTTCGCGCCGTCCAATTAGTGTTATAGAATAAATCTTTCCGCCAATCGCGTATGCCAATACCCGTGCAGCCTCTTTATTATAAGCTTTAGCCAATTCGGTGGATAAAGTATTCGTATCAATGACTGACCGCTTTTGTAACCTGTTGATAAAGCCTTTTACTATGGCAGTAATTTCAGGTTCCTTATCAGGCAGGGCTTGTGCCGGTAAAGGCTTTAATACTGGTATAAAGAATCCGGCGATATTTTGCGCTATACGCTCTGCCTTAGCACTACCGCCGTTGGTGAGCACAATTACCGAGAATTTAGCGTCAGGGAACCGTTCAAAATCTGACCTGAATCCTGGAACGCCACCATCGTGATGTACCCGCAGATGATTATTAACCGAATCAATAAACCAGCCCATACCATAATGCGTGTTCATGCCATCAATCAGTTTCATAGCTGTCCACATTTGCTTCTTACTGGCCGTTGTTAAAAGCTTATTAGTATATAGCATACTGTCCCATTTGGCGAGGTCGGCTATACTGGAAAGAAAAGCTCCGCTTGGCCGAAGGGCAAGCCATATCTCTGCATTTTCCCAACCTGCGCTCGTTCTTTTATAACCATTTGCACGATTTAGAATTAGATCAGTCATGCTCGTTGTACGGGTTTGGTGCATACCTGATGGTTCAAAAATATTTTGGCCGATCCATTTAGCCCAGTTGATACCGGTAACTTTTTCAATGATGGCTGCAAGTACGTAATAGTTCATATTGCTATAGTCCCATTGTGTACCGGGAGAAAAACCAAGCGGCAAGGAATAGATGGCTTTTATATCTTCGCTCAAAGGGCGTATTTTAAGCGGATTAAAATCAGGAGCATCTCTAACCAGCCCTGAAGTATGCGTTAGCAGGTTCCGTATAGTAATACTCTGCCATGTAGAAGGCAGACTATCAAGGTACGTGCCGACTGGTGAATCCAGGTTTATCTTCCCACTTTGTTGCAGCAGCATCACGGCTGCTGCAATAAACTGTTTACTGAGTGATCCGATTTTATAAACAGTTTGGGATGTGGCAGGCGTATGCGTTTCGATATTTGCTAAACCATAACTTTGCATTTTCAGGATTTTCCCCTCTTTCAAGACAGCAACCGAAAGCCCGGGAATATGCCTCTTTGACATCATTACCCCGATATAATTATCTGTTTTTTCCCCCGCTGAACTACCAATAACATGCTGAGCATCTGCATCTAAAAAACAACTTGATATAAGCAATGCTATCGCGACGGGGAATAAAAGCGTTTTCATATAATCATTATTAGAGTGACGAATTTTTCATGCAAATGTACCTATCTACTAAGGGAAGTGCCATAAGGAAAACCTTTGTAAAAGATTAAGAAAAGCTTAATTTTACATATATTCTTATTTTATGCTTATTAATGACCGTTTCAATGTGGACCCTTCGCGCAACGAGGTAGTTGATCAGCAAACGGGTAAAGTAACCCGTGTAGAACCAAGGTTGATAAAGTTGTTGTGCCTTTTGGCAGAACATGAGGAGAAGGCTGTTTCACGGGAAATCATTGTCAAAGAAATCTGGAATGATTATCCGGGCGGTGATGAGGGCTTAAACCAGGCTATTTCGGTTTTACGCAAATTGCTCGGCGACGATAAAAAGAAGATTATTGAGACACTTCCAAAAACGGGCTATTGTTTTCATGGAACTATTGGCTCCGATCAAACCGTTCTTAAACGAAAACCATTCAAGGTAATTTACGTGTCGGCGGCTGTGTTTTTACTATTGATAGCTGCATTTGTATTGGGCTATTATCACCATCGGACGAACGACAGGGTTGTTCCCGGCAAGCTTTCCCATGAAGAAAGCATTAAAGCTTTTAAAATGGATTCAAAAAGTAATTCAGATAATAGGGAAAAAGGTAAATTAGATAGTAAGGATAGCGGAAAGCCTCGTAGAACGAATGATCAGAAAATAGCAGAGGAAGCTGGTAGCTGGAGAAAATGAAATGCGATCTCATTTTTATATTTCCAACCAAAACTTTGGGTTAAGTATTACTAATTTGTATAGAATAGCTTTGTCAAACGGTTTGGCCTTTGAAAGTTGTCCGGCAACATTGCAAGCAATCGGGTCACACAAGGGACTTTCACCCCTGCGTTCCCACGGAACCGTACGTGAAAGTCTCCCTTCATACGGCTCTTCATGTTAATAATCACTAAAGGCATAAAAATAATAACCTTTATGGGTGTACCACTAACCAATGTACAAATAGTTTGGGATTCTCTTTGTATTTCGTTTGCAGGTATCTTACCGCTGCTTTCTTGTACAAACCTTTCTCCCATTTTACCCATTTCAGCAATCTGTTATTGAGCTGATTCCACACCTCATCCATTGCACTACGCCGAAATTTATGGTAGTAATTGATAATGCCCCTTGCCACAGGATTTACCATTCTGGCTATCCATTCTATTGGCCTTCGCCTCTTGTGAATGACCATATCTTTGAACTTCTGCATAACCCCTTTCTTCGACTTTTGACTGACGAATATTCCGCGTATCGCTTTTATTGTTCCATTATGGTTATACCCTCCGGGTCGTATAGTGAAACCAAGAAAGTCAAAACTCTTTGGGTATCGCTTTTGGGCAAATCCTCTAAGGTTGACTATTTTGGTTTTCTGTTCATGCAATTGCAGCTTACAAGTTTTGAATCTATGCTTAATTTGCTTCAACATAAATAATGCCTGCCTCTCTGTTTTGCAATGAACCACCACATCATCCGCATACCTTTCAAAAGGTTTTTCGGGATGGTTTTTCTCCATCCACTTATCAAATACCACATGCAGAAATAAATTGGCAAGTAAAGGACTGATGATGTTTACCAGTTATTTTCAGCTTACATACAGACATCTCTCCGTGGTTTTGATATTAAAATGCTCCGGCAGGTCTTTAGTGTATTTGATATCGGTTTCGTTTTCAAGCAAATGGACGGTAATAACAATCCCGTTTCATACAAATAAAACCGTTTTTATCATGGCCCTTGCGCCAGTGGCTTCCTCCAGTCAAATGCAGCCACAAAGCGCCTCCTTCGCCTCCCGGTTTGCAACTGGATGGGGACATATACTTTCCTCAACTCCGGCACGGCTATCCTGACTTTGCCGCAGGCCCTGCTATCTTTTTCGACCCGTTTGCTCCGAATAATCTCCGGAGTCATCTCTTTCACCGGCTCCGGCTTCAGATATTGCCCGCAGAGGATTTCAAATGCCTCCTCTTTATCCTTCCCTTCCCACAGTATATAAATGGCTTTACCCGTTATCTCCCGGTATAATGCATGTTTCTTGTGTTCACCCGTTATCAGCCGGTAAACCCGGGAAGCTATTTTGGAGGCTTGTCCCATGATGGTTGCATGCGCCCGTGTAAGCTGGAATTTAGGGTCTTTCAGTACCCGCTTACGGGTGAGAGAGCTTTTCATCCGGGCATAGTATTTCCCGTGCAACTTGTAGAAGCATACATTATCTATAGTTCCGGTAATAAGCAGCGGTCCGCATTGTAGTGCCATAAGGGTTTATTTTTTACGAATATACGAAATAAAAGAGCCGGAGTCAACTCTTTTGTGACAAATGGTTATAAATAGCATAAATCGCCTGAAATGGTAATTCTTAACTCCCGGCAGATATAAACAAACTTGGGACCATCGCCCGAGGCGAGGCAGGCCGGAAACCTGGAACCCAGAACCCAAAGCTGGCCCCCCCATCTCCAAAGCATGGCTCAAGCATGGCTCAGGTATGGATAAAGCATAGACCAAGCATATTAAAAGCGCACTTCTTGCATATAGGGTGGGAATATAAAAGGATACATCCCAAAATATCGCAGGTGGATGGGAGCACCAGGCGTTTTCTGTGGGCGGTGTTCTCCAAAGGAGTTCTTTGAACCTTTGGACCCGCCACCTATAGAAGACAAACAGTGCGACAATTATTATATTTGCGTAACTACACAGCAACCCTTTGGGCTATAATTTAGAAGGTAAAGCCTATACAAATAAAGCGATAAAGAAGAGGAACAATTATCCTGGAGCAAAGCTTGCGATTCTTGCAAGTTCCTCATGAACATTTTTGTGCTGTTTAATCGTCGTATCTATGATGGAGCGTATCGTG
>SCQV01000302.1 GCA_004299085.1 Chitinophagaceae bacterium
ACAGCGATTCAGAGTAAAATTAATAATCAGATATAGAGGGTAGGTTCAGGGGTTTAAAAAAAATATTTTTCGGGCTAAAATTATATCTTTGTCACAGGAAGAAAGCGCTGCCTTTCGGCAGCGCCAAAAATATTCTTCATATTACTTTTTTTAGTAATCCCGCAGCCTACCGGTGAGCGGGATTTTTGTTAGGAAATGTATTTACTGTGTTGTTAATCATGATGTAAAGGTAAGATACTTTTTGGATATAACAAAATGATAATCATGTGTTTATATATTATTTTCCATTATTTTTAATTTTTTCTTTTCTTTTTACTTTATAGAAGAATCCAACAGATTTTATGACTGCTGACGACCTCATTTACCAGCAGCACAAGGTGTTAACCCAATGGTTTTCTGAATTACCCGCCTGGATGGAGGAGGTAGCAGACCATAGGAAGTTCTACACCTATTCGATGGCGAATTTATTGAGCCAGGGAATGTTCTTATTTTTAAGTGGAGAAGCTTCCCGCAATGCAGCCAATAACAGGGCAGAGCACGGCTTGTTTTACAAGAGCAACTTCTCCAGGTTATTTGAAGGGATGAGTTGGGCACATTTAGATACGGTAGATGATTTGTTCAGAGGGCTCAGTCTGGAAACGGTAGAGGAAGTGAAGACAAAGATGATAAGGGAGTTGATAGAGAAAAAGAGAATCACTTCTTTTTATGGGCGCTATCTGATTGCCATTGATGCCACCGGTGTTACTACTTACGATGAGGTGGATAGGGATGGAGAGTTGTTATGCAGAGAATCCAAAAGTGGCAAAAAGACTTATTTGAACATCCTGCTGGAAGCGAAGCTCATTACGCCGGAGGGGTTAAGTCTTTCAATAGCCAGCGAGCCATTGAGTAACGCCGAGATAGAAGCTTACCTAAAACAGGACTGTGAGCTGAAAGGCTTTAAACGAATTGCAAAAAAGATGAAGAAGAACTTTCCGAGGTTGCCTATTTGCCTTTTATTGGATGGCATCTATGCCAATAACACGGTGTTTGATACCTGCGAAGCGAACGATTGGAAATATATTGCCACTTTGAAAGATGGATGCCTGGGGCTATTACAGCAAGCCGTAACGGATACCACAGGAACAGACAGGCTTTGTTTTGAAAGTCCGGTAGCTGTGAAGCAGGGAAGAGACCTCATTTATGTGAACAGTCATTATCAGTGTATAGAAGGCCTTCATCATAAAGCGCATACGGTTAATTGGATAGAAGGTGTATGCCCTCATCCCCGGAAAAAAGAAGGGGAAGAAGTAGAGAGGAGGCGGTTCGTTTATCTGACGAATTTATCTTTGGGTAAAGAGCTCTCAGAAAAACAGTCTGTCATTATCAAAATAGTGGAGGCTGGTCGTCTGCGATGGAAGATAGAGAATGAGGGATTTAACACACAAAAGAATAACGGTTATCATTTGCATCATAAGTTCTCCCGTTATTCGGTAACCACCTTGCATGTGTATTACATACTGATGCAGATAGCCCATATTATTAATCAATTAGTTCAGCACTCAAGACCTGTAGTAGCTTTACTGAAACGTCATCCTAAACTTACCCTTCGTTACTTGTGGGATAAGCTACGACACCTGGTGGAGAACTGTCAGTTAAGTTATGACCGGTTATCCAGAAATAGAACCCATTGCCAGATAAGGTTAGAATAAAAAGGCGGCCACGGGGATAAGCCCGAAACCTCGCCGAAAGAAAATTATTTTCTCACCCATAAAAAGCTCCGCCCCTCACTTTATTAGCTCTCCAAGCCTAACTGGGGTAAGGGGGTTTATGCGCCTTATAAAAATACTCCCATTCCCCGCAAAAAACAAAATCTACTCTGAATCGCTGTAATTTCCTAAAATTATCATTTAAAGGGAAAAGCTATTCGTACATTAGTGGTTAAAGACCACCTGATGGGGTAGCAAAGTGCCTCTTTCTATTGCCTTAAAAAGAAACCCGGTGATAATTTCGTGTACAGCCAGAATGAGATTATTCACCTTCTTTATCGTATTATAATAAAAGCGTTGCATCAACCGCATTCGTTTAGTGATGATGACCGCCTGTGCCTGTAAACCGTTTCTGAACTGGATTTTACGGCTATAAACCGTGGTTAATCCATTGGGTAAAATAACATTTCAGAGAAAACCACTATCTGTGGCAACATTTGAGATATAATCCAATTTCCCTTGTATGTAACCAAATTCTTCGTAGGGATAGGAATTCACCTTTAATTGTACCATTTGTCCCATATCTAATTTACGAAAATTCTCTTGCGTGAAATTGACTCTTGCATCATACCGGCTGTTGGAAGGGCTTATATATCCTTATCCTCCCCGGATCAGCAGGTTCAATTATAAATCAGCACATTTCTCCTGTCCATATTCATGATAACAGTAAGGTTGAATTTATAGAATTCAGAAATACGGAGGAAATATGTTGCAATTCCATAAATA
>SCQV01000303.1 GCA_004299085.1 Chitinophagaceae bacterium
AAGCGTATCGGCATTTATAGAAGCTCCTTTCCCATTTTTAAGATTCCATACATACACACCGATAGTTCCGTGAAATCCGGCGACAGTTTTTTCTAATTCTTTAGTTAGTTTCTTATTGGTTCTGAATGACTTTTGGGCAAAAGCGGCAAAACTTACGAAAGTCATTATACCAAATAGAGAGAATACTTTATAAGTATATTTAAAAAAGTAATACATCATTTAAATGTAAATTATTATTTAATAACTTTCTGTTTTCTTCCAGATATCCGAATTAATTTTCTTTCCTGTAAATTTATTAAGAACGTCAAACAGATATTCATTTTCAGTCATGCCACTTGACTCAATCATTGTAGATAATTCGTATCCTATTATTCCAAAACTGCTAATTAAATCAAATTTCCATTGTCCGCTTTCTTTATAAAAATAGTAATAGAGCGAGGTCTTTCCCCCATTACTAATTAGTTCTCCTTTGGCAAAATCTCCATATACTGTTATATTACCGATTGAGTCATTTTCGTCAATATCTTTAGTCATAATCCCTTTTCCCATTAAAAAGGCTATAAAATCATTTGTATCAAATGAATTTATTTCTCTGGGAGATGCAAGTAGCCTACTTGCCCAAACCATTACTTTATCAATTAAAGATAATGAATTAATTTCTGTTGAGTCACCATTTTTTGTTTCCTCAAGGATAAAATTATAATATTCAATTGATTTACTATCTATACACTTCATAGCATCATATCCATCCTTATTGAGTAATGCAGTTTGGTAACGTTTAAATGATTGATTTATTAATGACTTAACATTATTTTGCCCTTTACAAGAGATTGTTACAATTAAAAATACGATCAAAATGTTAATAAATCTTAACATGCTATAGCCTATTAAGAGGATATATTATAGAAGTTAAAGTAAAATAATTTTCATATTATTCAAATGCCGAAAAAATATTGGTTCATATTCACATATTCAATCCCCCACACACACTGATAACCTGTCCGGTCACATAGCTGCTCAAATCTGAAGCAAGGAACAACGCTACGTTCGCAATATCCTCTCCCTGTCCAAACCGGCCTAATGGAATATTAGATATATAATTCCTGGCAGTATCTCCTTCTTTCAGGTAATGTGTCATATCTGTTTCAATAAAGCCCGGTGCAATCGCATTACACCGGACATTGCGGCTGCCCAATTCCTGTGCAATAGATTTCGTAAAGCCGATGATGCCAGCTTTAGATGCTGCATAACTGCTCTGTCCTGCATTTCCTCTCATACCCACAATGGAGCTCATGTTAATGATAGAACCTTTTCTTGCTTTCATCATTGGACGAATAATCTGCTTGGTCATATTGTAAACGCTCTTTAAATTCGTTTGCATTACATCATCCCACTGATCTTCGCTCATACGGAGGATAAGGTTGTCTTTAGATATGCCTGCATTGTTCACACAAATATCTACAGCGCCAAATTCTTTCAGCACTTCTGCCACGAAAGTCTCACAATCTGCAAAAATTCCAGCATTGGATTTATAGGCCTTAGCCTTTACACCAACTGCCTTAAGCTTTTCTTCAAGGGTCTTTGCCTTTTCTTCCGAACTGACATAAGTGAATGCAATATTGGCGCCTTCTCCGGCTAATTTTAATGCAATAGCTTCTCCGATTCCGCGACTGGCGCCGGTAATGATAGCTGTTTGATGGTCAAGTAAGTTCATAAATTTTTCAATTTTCCTTTAAGAGCATTGTAATGTTTTATCAAATATATGATTATTCATTGTTCCAATTCATTGGATTGTCTTTGATATATCTCCCGATATTATCTATTCCTCTCTCCTCTCTAATAATTCTGTCTTCATATCTGGATTGCCATGCAAACACAATATTATTCTGATTAGCATATCGTTGTACAGATGATTTATAGGCACGAATAACAGCAGGTAAATTTTGGGATTGAACGCCAAATTGATTGGGGGTCCAATCTTTTTTTTCCGGTTTATTAAAAAATAAAATCCCGTGTAAATGATCCGGCATCAGGATAAATTCATCTAATTTAACGAATGGATAATGTTGCGGGATTTCATTCCAATATTCCTGGGCAATGATACCGATAGGGGTTGGTTGTAAACATGGTAGAGATGCACAATTGTGTGCCTCTACCAATGAAATATTATCAATTTTTTGTCCAATAATTTTCCCAAAATAATGAATGCGTTTTTTGGTGCGAATGGTGACAAAATAAATACCGTGGGCGCCATAATCATAACCTTGTAAACGGGTAGAAGAAATGCGGTGTTTATTTTGATATTTATCCATGCCGTTCATTAATGAATATGTAAATCACTTCATCATCCCCAATATCTCATCCACATACTTCCGGTCATTGCTTAGCCGCGGCACTTTGTGCTGTCCGCCTAATTTATCCTTTTGCTTCAGCCACGCGTTAAAAGTACCCTGAGATAAGGAATGTACTACAGGCTTGTGCAAAGCAATGCTTTTATACCTTTTGGCTTCATAATCCGAATTGATGGATTGAAGCATTTTATCAAGGATATCATTAAACCGATTCAAATCGGGGGGGGGAACTTCAAATTCAATCAGCCATTCATGTGCTCCGTTGCTGTCTTTCTGAAAATAAACGGGAGCCACTGTATAATCGTTCACGATGGAGCCGGTCTGCCTGCAAGCTTCCGCAATAGCTCTATCTGCATTATCCACGATCACTTCTTCACCGAAAGCATTGATGTAAAATTTAGTTCTTCCGGTAACCTCTATACGGAAAGGATACAGGCTGGTAAAACGAATCGTATCGCCCAGCACATAACGCCATAAGCCACCATTGGTGCTGATAACCAAAGCATATTGTTGGCCTGTTTCCACTTCATTCAATTGTAATGTCTGCGGATCAGCTTTCCCATATTCTTCCAAAGGCATGAATTCATAAAAAATACCATGATTTAAAAACAACAATAAGCCTTCGCTGTGAAGCACATTATCCTGCGTAGCGAAAAAGCCTTCGGAAGCGTTATAAGTTTCCATATAACGCATAGAAGGCGATTGAATCAGGCCGGCGAATTGCGATTCATACGGTACAAAGCTAACTCCTCCATGCACATACAATTCCAAGTTTGGCCAAACTTCTGTGATGCAACGACTCCCGGTTAATTCCAGAATACGCCTGATGAGCACAATAGTCCAGGTAGGCACACCCAGGATGGAAGTTACGTTTTCATACATCGTTACCTTCGCCATCTGTTCTATCTTTTCTTCCCATTCTGCCATCAGCGCGATAGACAATTCGGGCGTTTTAACTAACTGGCCATAAAAAGGCAGATTCTGAAGCATGACTGCGCTCAAATCACCATAAAAGGAAGTGTCATTCAACTGATTGACCTGATGGCTTCCGCCAATAGCCAATGATTTGCCGGTAAGCAAATCAGAATCGGGAAAGTTATGATAATACAAAGTAAAGATATCCCTGCCTGCCCGGTAATGGCAGTCATTCAGACTTTCCTGGCTTACAGGAATAAACTTGCTTTTATCGCTCGTAGTGCCGCTGGATTTGGCAAACCATTTGATAGGGGTGTTCCATAATAAACGTTGCTCACCCGCCATTATACGGTGAATATACGGTTTCAGGCTTTCATAATCCTGTAAAGGAACCTGCTTTTTATAATCCTGTACTTTAAATACTTTCCCGAAATCATATTTTTTCCCAAACTCGGTATATTGAGCCTGAGAGAGTAAATTATGAAAAACATCTTCCTGTGTTTCCAGAGGGAATTCCATAAAACGCTCGATGCGGTCAATACGTAACCTCATAAGCCGTGATATCGCAGGACTGAGTATTCTCATAGATGGTCTTACAGTTAAGAGGAGGATCCGGAAATGTTTTCCAGCATTTTCTTGCCCCTGAATTCGAAATTTTGCCCAAGATACACTTTTCGTACTTGTGGGTCTGCTGCTAATTCTTCCGCGGTGCCGGATTTCAGAATATTACCTTCAAAAAGCAGATACGCTCTGTCGGTAATGGATAGAGTTTCCTGTACATTATGATCCGTAATGAGGATGCCGATATTTTTTAATTTAAGCCTGGCTACAATCGTTTGAATATCTTCTACGGCAATAGGATCAATTCCCGCAAAAGGTTCATCTAATAAAATGAATTTCGGGTCAACAGCCAAAGCTCTCGCTATTTCCGTACGCCGCCGCTCACCGCCGCTGAGCAAATCTCCATTGTTTTTCCTGACATGCTGCAGATGAAATTCCTCTAACAGGGATTCCAATTTATTTTTTTGCTCGGCTTTGGTCAATTTAGTCATTTGTAAAATAGCCGTGATATTATCTTCTACAGTTAATTTCCTGAAGATAGATGACTCCTGCGGTAAATAGCCGATACCCATCTGAGCACGTTTGTACATCGGCACCCGGGTAATATTAGCATCATCTAAAAAAACCTCGCCTTCATCCGGTTTTATAAAACCTACCACCATATAAAACGTGGTGGTTTTCCCGGCCCCGTTCGGGCCTAAAAGTCCTACAATTTCGCCGCGTGAAACATCTACCGACACATGATCAACTACGGTTCGGCTGCGATAACGCTTAACCAGATTTTTTGTGAACAGCCTCAATACATCCTGTTTTGTTGCACAAAAATAACGATTTCATCGCTTATATGGTCATTTTGTTGTTTTCATGTAGGTTTGCAAAAATTATTCAGCCATACGAATGAAAGTAACAGATCACCTGAAAGACGCAAAAGATACCATTATTTCCTTTGAAATACTTCCTCCACAAAAAGGGAAAGGTATTGAATCTATTTATAACCATTTAGATCCGTTGATGGAGTTTAAGCCGGCATTCATCAATGTCACTTACCATCGCAGTGAATATATTTTTAAGAAAAAAACAGACGGCGCTTTTGAAAAGGTGGAAATACGAAAACGTCCGGGAACGGTAGGTATCTGCGCCGCCATTATGAACCATTACAAGATAGATGCTGTTCCGCATTTAATCTGTGGCGGTTTCAGCAAAGAAGAAACGGAAAATGCGCTGATAGACCTTAATTTTCTGGGAATAGATAATGTGCTCGTGTTACGCGGCGATGCACCGAAAAATGAAACCTTTTTTTCCCCGGAACCCGACGGGCATCATTATGCACTTGAATTACTGAACCAGGTAGTGAACATGAATCACGGCATTTATATAGAAGATGACCTGACAGACGGGTTAAAAACTAATTTCTGCATAGGTGTGGCAGGTTATCCTGAAAAACATTTTGAAGCGCCCAATATGGAAACAGACATGCATTACCTGAAAAAGAAAGTGGAGCATGGCGCGGAATATATTACGACCCAAATGTTTTTTAATAACGACAAGTTTTTTGAATTTGAACAATGCTGCCGGAAAAACGGCATCACAGTTCCTATCATTCCCGGATTAAAACCCATTACCACTAAACGTCAATTGACCGTATTACCACATATTTTTCATATTGATATCCCTTCAGAACTTTCTGAATCAATCATTGCCTGCAAAAAAGATGAAGATGTGGCAAAAATCGGGAAAGAATGGCTGATTTCACAATGTAAATCACTAAAAGCACACGGAGTACCTGCGCTGCATTTTTACACCATGGGGAGAACACATATTATGTATGAGGTGGTGAAGGGAATCATGTAATCTGTGATGTATGATCTGTGATGTATGATCTACGATCTTTGATTTGAAGATCTCTGATTTGAAGATGTCTGATTTGAATCACGTTCCACATTTGTAAAAACCGAATCTCACATCAGAGATCAAAAAATCAGAAATCAATAAATCTGAAGATGTCTGATTTGAATCAAGTCCCGATTTATAAACTACACCCACACATCACATATCAAAAAACCTGTCTGCCGCCAGACAGGTCAGACATCGAAAAATTGGAGGATGCCTGATTTGAATCACGTCCCGATTTATAACTATACCCACACATCACACATCGAAAAACCTGTCTGCCGCCGGGCAGGTCAGACATCAAAAGATGAATATATTATCTGTTCATACCGGAAAGAAAAGTGTATCCGATGGTTAATGCAAAAGAAGTATTGTGTGTCGCATTATTAAGATTTCCGTGTGCTGCAATATTCATCAGGCCCAGCGATGCATCTAATCCGATATTGAGTCCGGTAGCCATTTCATAGCCCAATTGAACATGGGCGCCTGCATCAAAACGATTTAATTGTGCACCGTTACCATAATTCTTAAAGGGATCTATGTTGCCGGATGAACTTTGAGTGTCAGAAATCTTTCCCGAAATAGCATAAGCCAAATAAGGCCCGGCGCCCAAATACCACGCCCCACTGCCATTAGGCATTTCCGGCTTGAATAATACATCAACAGGAATCATTAAATAATTAAACCTTTGAGTTTGCACATATCCTCCTCCTATATTATATTTTCCGCCCTTTCCGTCATATAATAATGCAGGTTGAATTACTATTTGCTTTGCCGCCGGAATCTCTGCATAAACACCGGCTTCCAGTCCGATTAACCCATTGCTGGTCACTTTGGAACCTGCCGTCCCGTTTGTCTTGGTGGTAATGCTGGAAAAATCAGGCCCTGCTTTCACCCCAAAGACAGCTTGTGCTTTGGCCCCAAAAGGGGTCATTATAACCACTGTTACCAAGCAAAACAGGCTGAAGAAAATATTTTTATTCATTAAATGTGTTGTTTTTATGTCTTTCACATCAGGGACACTCGTATTATTTAAAAGTATAGCCTATCATGGCCCCGAACGAAGTATTGTGTACCGGATTATCTCCCGCTTTATTAGCTGCTATATTGGCTATTCCTAATTCTGCATTTACACCTACGCTAAAGTGGTTAGCCATTTCATAATCTATTTGAATGTTAGCGCCCGCATCGAATCGTTTTAAAGAAGCCCCTCCAACACTGGTATTATTCTCAAAAGGATTATCGCTATACAGTGAATTATCCCCTGTAACCATCGCATTGCCATAAATTCCATAGCCAATATAAGGACCTGCTCCGACAAGCCATGACGCATTGCCACCGGGGCTTTTCAAATTAACCGCCAGATCAACCGGAAGAGTCAGATAATCCAGCCTCATGTTCCCATTTACCGGCAATCCACCTACATCGGTAGTCAATCTCCCGCCTTTTCTTTCATACATCAGCGATGGCTGAATAAAGAGCAATCCCGAAACCGGAATATTGACAAAGGCGCCCCCTTCCAATCCTTTTATCAACTTAGAGGTTTCTGAAGTATTATTATCTTTATAACTAAGACCGGCAAAGTTTACACCTGCTTTAATACCGTATGTAACCTGGGCTTCCGTTTTAACAGAATATAAAAGCATGAACCCTGCAATGCAAAGAAAGCTAATGATCCCGAAAATGGATTTTCTCATAAAACTGTATCTAACACTAATAATAAAAAAGGAACCCAAAATTAAGTATAAATAAATGAATCCTTAGAAGGGAAAAAGAAAGGAAACGGCAGATTTAACAATTTATTGCATAAAGGACATTACTCCTTTCCAAGGCTGGAAAGAAATAGAAAATCCCGTCAACATCAGTTGACGGGATTTTTCATAACAGGATATCTTTTTTATCTTTTCCCGAGCGTATAGCCGACCATTACGGCGAAAGATGTATTACGTGCAGAATTACTACTGCCACTACCGCTGCTGCCGGCATTGTTCAGGATATTAACTAAACCCCATTCAGCGTTTAATCCGATATTAAAACCGTTGGACATTTCATAACCTAACTGAACATTGGCGCCGGCGTCAAACCGTTTGAGTGAAGCGCCGCTTCCATTGTCTTTAAAAGGATCTCCGCTGAAGGTGGTATTCCCGGCAGTCCCTGAAGTTTTTCCTGAAAGACCATATCCGAAATAAGGCCCGATTCCCACAATCCACGCTCCACTGCCATTGGGCATTTCAGGTTTGAACAACAGATCAATGGGAAGTGTCAGATAATTCAATCTTGTTTTAATATCAGTGCTTTTATCTTTACCTCCTTTCCCTTCATACATCAGAGAAGGCTGGACATAAAATTGAGGCGCAATAGGCAAGTTGGCATACACTCCGCCGGCAACCCCGACTAGCATTTTAGAAGTAGTCTTTGAGTTGTCAATCTTATAGGCCAGGCTGGAGAAATCAGGGCCCAATTTTACTCCATAAGAAACCTGCGCATGGGCAGTGTTGGCGGAAAATAAAATAATCCCTCCCATGAGTAATGCCAGCACCGGAAACATGATTTTTTTCATAAAATAATTTTTAAATGAACAATGAGTCACATACAAACAAAGAATATGCCATAGTATAAACTAAATGATTAGGATATAATACTGCTAAAAATAAAATTCTTAATCTTTTTGCATTGTGCTGAAACTAAGCGTTTATTTAAGAAGCATCCAGAAAAAGATTTAGATTTATTCAGAAAGGCGCTTTGTTGCCTCACCTGGAGTCCTTTAACCACTATCACCCATCTGACCGGAGGGGCAGCACGAATAGCTTTTTTTCTTATGGTTATCATCTGGGGCAATTATTATGCCCATTAGTGCATTCGCGTTAGGAATGTCTCCCGGGTATTCATATTTCCACTAATGTGTGAATATATTTGAGCACTATAATATCAATGTAATATCTCATTCGTGCCTGTCTCGACTAAGGCAGGGCATTCGTGTTTTTTTAAAAACAGCACTCACCTTTTCTCCCTTTAAATTTATCCGGGGCATCCCGAAAAGCCACCTATAGATTCGTGGAAACCAGCCTACCGGCCGGCAGGTCCGTGCTATTGGTGGCTAAATAAGACTAAAAATAAGGTTTTTAGAGATGCCCTTTATTTATCTTTTTTTACAAAAGCAGTTTCTTTATTATTCAAATGTTCTAAGAAATCACTCAATTGCTTTACATCCAACTGCTTCGCCAATATTTTTTTATGATCATCTAAAAGATAAACTACCGGTGTCATATACACATCATATAGCCGACGATAGTCCGTGCTGTGATCAGGATCCCAAGCATTGATCCAATCTCCCAGATGATGTTCTTTAATGAATTGCTGCCATTGATCCTGAGTGCCCCCCGCCAACACGCCCATCATTTTCACTCCTTCGTTTTTCCAAAGATGTTCATACGCTGAATCCAATTCAGGCACTACTATCTGGCAATGTCCACAAGTGGGATCCCAAAAAACCAGTATAGTATATTTGGATTTTACTCCCCATAAGGAAACAGCCTTCATATCCGGCGTCTTTAATGCAAGATCGGGAGCAGTATTACCTATAAGATTAGGGGCAATCTGAGATGCCCTGCTAATAATTTTCTGCAACTGATCTTTCGTAAGCCAGTAAGCCTGACCGGTCATGTAATATCTTTCTACCAAATGAACGAAAACCGCATCCATACCCATGTAAGGAGAAGTTTCATAATGATACGTGAGCCACCACAAAACGTATTTGAACACTTCTTTATTCGCATGAGCTTTCGCCAGTATTTTATCTGCCGCTTCATTCACAGAATCGGGTACCGGAACAACCATTTGAGTAAAATATCGCTGTAACCTTGTTGCTAAAACAGGCGTGCGTACAATTCTATTATCGGCAAAATCAATATGGTCCCAATAATGTTTTTTAAAATAATTAAAAGCAAGCGCTTTGCCTGTTGAATCTTTTGCATCTTTGAACGGTGCAGGGATTACCGGGTCTTGCATGGCCCGAAAAATCAGGGACAATAAGGCTTCCGGATGTGCTTCTTGAAAATTACTCCGGTATTTTTCAATCTCTTTCCCGTTTTTTCCCTCCAACTGGCGAATGACAACAGAATCATCTCCTGCCTTGCGGGCCTGTATAATCTTTTCCTGTTCTTTTCTCAGAAAATAATTGTATCCTGTAAATAATTCGTTATCCGGAGAACCGGTAAAAGAAATATTTTTAAACCCATCCGCGGTATCGGCCATGATGCTGAAGTGTTGATGTTTATCTATCAGCAGTTCAAAGTACCGTTCCTTTTTGGGTAATAAAACAAAATAAATCCCGCCTTCCAGCGTATCCTTTCCTTTAAAAGCGGCTTCTCCCTCATAGTTCATTTCCGCCGAATCTATGAGGTAGGTCTGCTGCCCATAATAATTACCCAGATAAAGTCTTCCTGCATGATAGTCTTTCAAATGCACCCGTATATTGTAACCCGTGGAAGACTGGCCAAAAGCAAAAGAAGAAACAAAGCAACTGAAAAGTATAACAACAAAGGCCCGGTTCATTTCATAGAAATTTTGAATAAAAACGTAAAGCTACATGATTTTGTTACGTAAAGCAGTCCTTTTATTCAATTATCCTTCCGCAATCCATCTTGAAATCAAAAAGAATTTTATAGAACGTTAAACATGGAACAACCGGACAAGTTAACCCTTCCCGTAAAACATTACCTTTGCGGCCATGGCTGCAAAAAGGAAAAAGAATAATATCATTTTGGAAAAGCTTCTTGTGACGGATTATGCTGCAGAAGGAAAATGTATTGCAAAATTGGATGGGAAGATCATTTTTATTGAAGGCGGTGCAGTCCCCGGCGATATAGTAGATGCGCGTTTACATAAAAACAAAAAAGACTGGGCAGAAGGCAGAGCCGTTTTTTTTCATGAATATTCCAAAGATAGAGTGCAACCCTTCTGTGAACATTTTGGGACTTGCGGCGGATGTCAATGGCAAATGTTGCCTTATGAAAAACAATTATCTTACAAACAGCAACAGGTAACCGATACTTTGCATCATATCGGTAAGCTGGAATTACCGGAAATAAATCCTATCATAGGCGCTGATGAGACTAAATTTTACAGAAATAAATTAGAATTTACTTTTAGCAACCGTTCTTATTTAAGTGAAGAAGAAATAAAAGAAAAAGGACTTTATCCAAAAGATGGTTTAGGTTTTCATTTACCCAAATTATTTGATAAGGTTTTAGATATCCACACCTGCTATTTACAGGCAGCGCCTTCCAATAAAATCAGAAATACCGTCAGAGAATTTGCTTTGAAAAAAGGATATTCATTTTATGATCACCGAGCTCAGAAAGGATGGCTGAGAAACCTGATAATCCGTATAACCACCACCGGTGAAGTAATGGTCATTCTGTGCATTCATCATGAAGATGAACCCGAAAGAAAAGCATTGCTGGATCATCTGTTAGATGAAATTCCGGAAATCACTACCCTCCTTTATATCATTAATCCCAAGAAAAACGACAGCATCGCAGACCTTCATCCTGAAATATATCATGGGAAAGGATATATTTTAGAAAAATTGGAGAAATATCTATTTAAAATAGGTCCCCAATCATTTTTTCAGACAAATACACGGCAAGCGGAAAAATTATACAATGTGGTACGTACCTTTGCCGGATTGACGGGAAAGGAAACAGTGTACGATTTGTATTGCGGCACAGGGAGTATAGGAATATTTATTTCAGAAAATGCTGAAAAGATTATCGGCGTAGAACAAATAGCCGAAGCCGTCAAGCATGCTGAGGAAAATGCAAAGCTCAATCATATTGAGCATGCAAAATTCTTTGAAGGCGATGTGATTGATATATGTACCGGTGATTTTTTTGCACAGCAGGGTCGTGCAGATTTAGTGATTACGGATCCTCCAAGAGGGGGGATGCACGATAAACTGGTAACAAAGCTGCTTGAAATGGAAGTCCCGAAGATCGTCTATGTGAGCTGTAATCCTGCCACACAAGCCAGGGATTTGATGAAACTGTGCGAAAAATATGAGGTAAAAAAAATGCAACCTGTGGATCTATTTCCCCATACACAGCACATTGAAAATGTAGTATTATTGGAAAAATAACGGTAAAGACGCAAAGCGTCTCCAACAATTAGAGACGCAATATTTTGCGTCTGCAGTAAATGATTATTAACAAGCAAACAGTATATGGCAGAATTCAGACCGGGTGGATTTAAGATATTACCACCAGTAGTAAAGAATATTATTATTATATGTGCATTGGTATTTCTTGCCCAGCAAGTATCCCTTCGGGTTTTTCATTATCCATTAGCGTACCTGTTCGCATTGCATTATTGGCAATCTCCTTTGTTTAAGCCATACCAGCTTGTTACGAGCATATTTATGCATGCGGGATTCTGGCATATTGCATTGAATATGTTTGCCTTATGGATGTTCGGCTATACCGTGGAAAACGTCTGGGGGTCAAAACGTTTTTTAACTTTTTACATGGTTTGCGGTATAGGGGCGGCTGTCTGTTTTCTGGGCGCCCAGACTTTCCAGTTTCATCATCTGACACAGGAATATACGAACGGCCGTCTGCCAATCCAGGTAATTGAACAATTTCTGGCAGAACCGATGTTGGGAGCTTCCGGTGCTATCTTCGGCGTATTAGTAGCTTTCGGCGTCATGTTTCCCAATAGTTACATTTATCTATATTTTCTTGTCCCGATTAAAACGAAATGGTTTGTACTTGGATACATAGCGCTTGAGCTATATTCAGGGATCAAAGACAATGTGTCGCCGGTACCCGGGGACAATGTGGCTCATTTCGCTCATCTGGGTGGTGCTTTAGTGGGTTTTATCTTGGCAAAATACTGGATCAACAAAGGAATTGGCAGGGGAAGTTATTGAAAAACCTTTTCTTTAAAACCGAATATGCTTTATTTTGTTAAATTTATGGTTCGATTGAATAATAGATGGCTATGGGCATTTTAACAGAACATACACGTCCTTTATTGAAATTTTCACTGGGCGATAATCATAACATGGCAATCAGGTTGGTGATAATCAACCTGGTGATATTCGCTGCTTTATTATTTATCAGAGTTGTTTTTTTGATAGGCGGACACTCTCAAGGTCTTTTTGAAACACAAATTGTTCCATGGGCCGTTTTATCCTCCAATCCTGAAACGATTCTTTCCCATCCCTGGACTATTATTACATACATGTTTGTCCATATCAGCTTCTGGAACCTACTGTCTTCAGCTATATGGATGTGGTGGTTCGGTGAGTTGCTTCAGGGAATATCAGGATACCGGAGAGTGGTTCCCGTATATGTTTATGGAGGCCTTGCAGGTGCTTTATTCTTTGTCTTAGCTTATGCATTCATTCCTGAACTGATTCAATACCGGGCAGTTGCCAACACGGTTGACATAGGGGCTGCTGCGAGTGTGATGGCGCTGATTATCTGTGTAACCGTTCTCGCTCCTAAATACCGCGTGTTTCCTATGCTGGGCGGAGGAATACCGATTTATGTCATTGCTATTATTTATGCCGGATTAAGCCTTTTGGGCCAAGGAGGAGGCTTGCCTTATGGTTATATCGCCGCTCAAACCGGTGGAGCATTGTTGGGATTAGTATTCGCCTTACGCTTGAAAAACGGGTATGATCCCGGTGCAGGATTCAACCGTGCGCTATACTTCGTTGGGCATATTCTTGATCCCGCTGATGATCGGTTGAAACCCATAAGAGTGAAAAGACAAAAGGGAAAGAACCCCGTCAGGAAATTGGACCCGCCATATAAACGCATCGGGCCTGTTTCTTCCACCAAGGTAGATGATATCTTAGATAAAATCAACCAATCCGGTTACCGTTCGCTCACTTCAGAAGAAAAAGAAATGCTGCTTCGTGCCAGCCGGGATGGAGAAGTGGACTAATTGCGTAATTTAGCAGGCAATAAAAAAGCCCTGGTGCATTTTTTCAAATTCATAACTCGAAAGGTTCTATTGACAGTCAATATCATTGTGGTAGTGATATTTTTGACGGGCTGTGCCGTTCCTTTTATCTCGCCGGCTAAATTCTGGCCCATTAGCTTCTTTGGATTAGCCTTGCCTTATGCACTTTTTGTAACCCTCATTTTCCTGGTTTGCTGGTTGTTCTTTTATATTAAATATAGCCTTGTATGCCTGATCCCGCTGATGATAGGATGGAAATCCATTGTGGTCCTCTTTGCTTTTCATCCGGGTAACCCTCCGGCAGTTGATCCGGGAAATAATATAACGGTGATGAGCTACAATGTCCGTTATTTTAAAAATTTTGATTATTCGGCTACCCGGAACGTCCTTCTCAGAAATAATATCTTTGATTTAATACATAACCAGCATCCGGATATCTTATGCCTGCAGGAGTTCTATACCGCCGATCATTCCCGCGACAATGAAAATCTACAGGATATAATGAAAGAAATGGCGTTGCCTTATGCTTTCTTCAGTGATGACCATAGCTTTCAAAACCGGCATGCGGGAGTAGTGCTCTTTTCAAAATACCCGATCATTCATACCTATAAAATCGGATTGTCCGGAGCAAAAAGTGTTGAAAGTGCCATCGCAGCCGATATGGTCCGAAATGATAAAGATACTTTCCGGGTAATCACCGTTCATTTACAATCTATTTACCTGAACCGGAAAGACTTTAAAGGTTTACAAAAACTGATGCACCAAGAAGATACCGGCTTGGTAGCATCCAGAATCATTGTGGGGAAATTGCGAAAAGCTTTTCTGGAAAGGGAATACCAGGCTCATACAGTGGCAGATATGATCCGCCAAAGCCCTTATCCGGTTATTGTTTGCGGAGATTTTAACGACACGCCTAATTCCTATGCCTATTTTACAATCAGTAAAAACCTGCAGGATGCCTTTTTGAAAAAAGGATTCGGGCTGGGCAGGACCTATTCCGGTATAGCACCCACTCTGCGGATTGATTATATTCTTGCCTCGCCTTCGTTTTCCGTTCAGTCTTTTCAATGCATCCGAAAAATATTATCGGATCACTACCCGGTTATTTCAAAGGTTAGATTCCGGTAGAATTATCCTTGAATTCACCGTGAAAAATAAGCCTTACCATCCATTAATCACCGGAGATTTATGTTTTATCATAGAGCACTCCTCAACCAAATCAAAGAGCAAGACAATAGGATTCCCTTCGGAGTGGGAAACTTCCTCCTAAATAATAGTTGACTTGGTAGCAGATTGTAATATTTCCCTTATTTTGTGCTAAAAATAAGATTCATGGACAGGAGAAATTTCATTCAGCAATCTGCGCTGGCAGGTGCTGCGATAGGTATGCCGTCATTCATCCAACAGCCTTTTTTACAGCCATTTCCCATAGTAAGAGCGGCGACGGATAAGCGCCATTTTACCAGTCCGGCAGTGGAGAAAACGATTGCCAGGATGCAAAAGGTCATCAAAGACAAAAAGCTGGCATGGATGTTTGGCAATTGTTTTCCCAATACGTTAGATACCACGGTATTTTTTAAAATAACAGATGGCCGTCCGGATACGTTTGTTATTACCGGCGACATTCATGCCATGTGGCTGCGCGACAGCAGCGCACAGGTCTGGCCTTATCTTCCTTTGATGCAGGAAGATCCGAAATTGCAGGAATTGATAGCCGGTGTGATTAACCGGCAAACCAAATGTATATTGATAGACCCTTATACCAATGCATTCAATGACGGGCCTACCGGAAGCGAATGGGATAAAGACCTTACTAAAATGACACCCTGGCTGCATGAACGCAAATGGGAATTGGATTCATTATGTTATCCCATCCGTTTAGGATACCATTATTGGAAACATACGAATGACAGCAAGCCTTTCGATGACAAATGGTTGCAGGCCATGAAATTAGCTGTGCAAACCATGAAAGTGCAGCAAAGAAAACAGGGCAGAGGCCCTTACACTTTCGGGCGTGTTACTTCCTGGTCAACAGATACGGTCCCCGGAGGAGGCTATGGCAATCCGATAGTACCGGTAGGTATGATTGTTTCTATTTTCCGCCCCTCAGATGATGCTACGATTTTCCCGTTCTTA
>SCQV01000304.1 GCA_004299085.1 Chitinophagaceae bacterium
TCGACACTCAACATTCAATTTTCAACGATCAATGTTTAATGTTCAATATTCTCCGAAGGTTCACAGAACTCCTTTGTCCGTAAGGACTCCTTTGGAGGAGAGCCCTTTGAGTAATATTGAATATTCAATGTTCAATGCTCCATATTCAATGCTCCATCCTCAACGCTTGATATTCAAATCATAATCACAAATCCAAAATCGTAAATCATACATCCTTAAATCAGAGATCAGAGATCAAACCTCGTACATCAAAAATCTTTTCTGCCGCCCTTAATTTTGCGCTCCTTGATCTTGGGTTTCTTTTTATTTCTTCCAATGAAGGAGTTACCGGCTTCTTATATAATGCATCGAACTGTTTTTCATTCTTCATACATTCTTTTACAATGCGGTCTTCCAAAGAATGAAAAGTGATAACCGCCAATCTGCCGCCTGTCTTTAATGCACTTACCGATTGTTCCAGCAATTCCCGCAGCACATTCATCTCATCATTTACTTCTATCCGCAGCGCCTGAAACACCTGCGCTAAATAACGCCTCGGATTGCCTTTACTGACTGCGCCTGCAATGACCGCTAATTCACCCACCGTTTCTACCGGAAAAGATTCTCTCGCTTCCACTATCCGTTGCGCTAAAGTGCGTGCATTGGTAATTTCTCCATATTGTTCGAATATCGCCTGTAACGCTGCCGGGTCATATTTTCTTAAAATATCTTTAGCCGTCAGCGATTGCCTCCTGTCCATCCTCATATCCAGCAAAGCATTTTGTTGCATGGAAAATCCGCGTCCGGCTGTATCAAACTGATGGGATGAAACTCCGAGATCTGCAAAAATGCCATCCACCGGGATCATGTTGTGCAGCTTCAGAAACCGTTGCAGATGACGGAAATTTTCTTTTACTAAAATAAATCCCGGATCATCTACTGCATTTTTCCAGGCATCTTCATCCTGATCAAAAGCTATTAATTTCCCTTGGTCATTCAATTGTGATAATATAGCTTTTGAATGCCCGCCTCCACCGAAAGTCACATCCACATAAGTGCCGCCAGGAATAATCCGTAAAGCATCCATTACTTCCCTGAGCATCACCGGCTCATGATAGTCTTTATGAGAGGGTTTATCCGGCATCTTAACCGTTTTTGTTTCCAATCTCCGCCCATGCATTACCACCCATGACCTGGTTAGCCAGATCACTGAAGGATTCAGGCGAGTATGATTCAAAGAACTGCTGATATTGGTTTTTGTCCCATATTTCGATTTTATTCACGGCGGATGCGAGTACCATATCTTTGGTCAGGCCGGCATACTCCGATAAATTTTTAGGGATCAGTAACCGGCCTGCGCTATCCGGCTCAACAGTGATGGCTCCGTTCAGAAAATAACGCCGAAAAGAGCGCACCTTAGGATCAAAGTCATTCAAGCCGCTGATTTTTTCAAAGATGGGTTGCCAGGATTGTATAGGATAAAGTGTAAGACATTTCTCAAAGCCCCGGTTAATAACAAAAGACTGTGTAAAAGGAGATCCTTCTGCAACTGATTCTGAATCAGGCAGTTGTTTACGGAATGCCGCCGGAAATAAAAACCGCCCTTTGGCATCTAACGTGGATTCATATTCTCCCAGAAAACCGGTCATTCGTGCTATTTTCTTGTAAAAATAAATATTCTGACACAAAATAACACTTTTTCCCACTCTTAAACTAAAAATTTTTATGCTATTTTTTCCACAAGGGTAAATGCTTTACCAATATGTATTACAGAACAATTTAATGGGAGATTCCTGTATTTATTTGAAATACATGTGGACAACATGTTAATTATGAAGCTCTAAAGAAGGGATAAGTACTCCATAAATGTTAATTGAGAACAGATATACTAATAATCACGTATATATAAATATACGATATATTATATGTATTATACCATTTGTGGATAACCTGGCAGCGTACCTCCTGCCTGCGATTATTTCTTCACGGAAAACTGATAAATAGTGGTGGAATGGAACGTGTCGCCCGGATTTAAAACGGTAGTGGGGAAAGAAGGCTCGTTGGGGGAATCGGGATAATGCTCGGTTTCCAGCACAATAGCACTGTGCTTGGGATAGTTATTCCCGTTTTTTCCATGCATCGTGCCATCCAGATAGTTACCTGAATAAAATTGGATGCCGGGTTGTGTAGTATAAACCTGCAGGAAACGCCCATTCTGCGGATCATACACGGAGGCAGCCACTTCGTGTAAATTACCTTCGGTATTCAGTATCCAGCAATGATCAAACCCGCCGTGTACTAATTGAAGCTGTTTGTAATTATCATTAATGTGCTCACCAACGGCAGTCGGTGTGCGGAAATCCATAGGAGTGCCATCCACGGAACTTACTTCTCCGGTAGGAATAGAAGTGGAATCAACCGGTAGAAACTTGTCCGCATTCAACATCAGCTTTTCATTCAGAATGGTGCCGGCACCGGCATTCAGGTTGAAATAAGTATGATTGGTCAGGTTAAGGATAGTGAGCTTGTCGGTGGTGGCTTCATAATCTATTCTCAACGCATTCTGATTATTGAGCGTATAAGTCACATTCACATTGAGATCACCCGGATAACCTTCTTCCCCGTCTTTACTTAAATAATGCAACTTTAATCCTTCCGTACTGTCTGTGGTAAAAGGAACAATAGCCCATATTTTTTTATCAAAGCCCATCTTTCCGCCATGCAGGGAATTAGGGCCGTCATTCAGATAAAGATGATAAGTGGAATCATTGAGCGTAAAAGTGCCGTGCGCTATCCTGTTGCCAAAGCGGCCAATGAGCGCGCCGAAATAAGGTGATTTTTTTATATACTGTTCCAAAGAATCAAAGCCCAAAACCACATCACCCATCTTTCCGTTTTTATCCGGAACCATCAGCGACTGAATAATACCACCGTAGTTCAGCACTTTTACCTGCATGCCGTTTGCATTGGTCAGCGTATAGCGGATTACGGTATCTCCATCCGGCATCATACCGAATACATTGGTAGTAACAGGTTGTGTGCGCTCATTTTGATGACAAGAAAAAAAGAAAATCATGCCTGTCAATACTGCAAACAGAAGAAGGGTGCGGTTTTTCATAAAGTGCCATTTTTCAATTAAGAATAAAAAACAGGCTAAAGTTAAAAAACAGGTTTTAATTTTTTATAACTTTCTTAAATAAACAGGAGAAAAATAGTTTTCAAAAAGACTTATGGTATGATCAAACAGCCATCGCCATAGCTTAAAAATCTGAAAGGATGTTTTAATGCATAATCATATATCTTTCTCCAATCATTCCCTGCCAGCGCAGCGACTAATAATAACAAGGTGGACTTAGGCTGATGAAAGTTGGTTATCAGTCCTTGTGTAATTTTAAATTTGTATTCCGGTGCAATGATAATGCCCGTTTCAATTGTCAGATGTGTTTCCTGGCGACCTTGTATCCATTCGATGAGCGCTGTAACTGCTTCGCGCGGGCTGTGAGTTTTCTGTGGCTCATACACTTCCCACTGGCTTATCTGCAAATCGGCTTCACTGATATTTTCTTTATGAAGGATTTTATTGCCCATCCAGTAAATGCTTTCAAGCGTGCGCGTAGAAGTGGTGCCCACGCTTATTATTTTATGTTCAAGATTTTGTAAAAGCTTTTCCAAAAAATCTATGGATATATTCATCCATTCAGTGTGCATGATATGCCCATCCATCGTACCGGATTTCACGGGCTTGAAAGTGCCTGCGCCCACATGCAGTGTGGTGAACAGCGTAGAAACTCCATTTTGATGAAGATTATTCATCATCTCCTTGGTAAAGTGAAGTCCTGCTGTAGGGGCCGCCACCGAACCGTCATGTTTTGAATAAACTGTTTGATAGCTGACTTCATCCTCCTTATCAGCAGACCGTTTGATATAAGGCGGCAAAGGTGTGACACCTGCTGCGCTGATTACTTCACCAAAGGTGTAATGCGGAGGCGTCCATGAAAACTGCACGATATAAGAGTCCGGTAATTTTTCTGTAAGCTGTGCTGTCAGCATTACTTCCACATTATCTATTAGAATTGTTTTTGATAACTGCCCCTCTTTCCATTTGCCGGCTTTGCCGATCATGCATTGCCACAAAACGCTCCCTGTTTGTTGGAAAAATGAATCATAATCCCTGAATTTTTCATAAGGCTCCAGACAAAAAACTTCAATGACAGACCCTGTGGTTTTCTGAAAAAGAACTCTGGATTTAATTACGCGGGTGTCATTGAATATAAGTGTGCAATCGCCCGGTAAATATTTGTCAATATGCCGGTATATGTCTTCACTGATAGCGCCTTTATTAAAAATAAGAAGCCGGGAACTATCTCGCGGCTTTGCCGGATATAAAGCTATTTTTTCAGGAGGCAGATTATAAGAAAAGTCTTCAATCGCCAAATCTTTCGGATGCATCATGCAAAGGTGGGAAAAGTTTTGATAAGAAAATGGCCGGGTACATCCCAGAATGTCGTCATTGCGGAGCGAGGAACCTGCCTTTGCCGGCGGGCAGGCGAGCGACAAAGCCCGCCTGAATGACATGGTCGGGCAGGCAATCTCAAGTCTTAATGGGGAGATTGCTTCTCCCACCCCAAGACACAAATCCACCTGTGCGGAATCGAATGACGTTGCGACAATTTGGGATGCACGCAAATAGCTACTGCCGGACTGGAAGGATACCACCTCCATCAATCGTAATTATTGTTTGTACTCTCTTTTCCCAAACAACAGGCTTCCTATCCTCAGTAAGGTGCTTCCTTCCTCTAAAGCAATTTTGTAATCATTACTCATACCCATGGATAATTCTTTGAAATATTGTGGATGAGCGATATACTTTTCTCTTACCTTCTCAAGTAAAGATTTGAGGCTTTGAAATTCTTTTCTGATCAGCGTCTGATTCACTGTATTAGTAGCCATTCCCATCAAACCACATAACCGTATATGATGATAATTCTCCGGATGAACCATGACTTCTTTTAATAAGTGAATCAATTCATCTTCATCCATTCCAAATTTGGTTTCTTCAGTTGCAATGTGGATTTGCAAGAGGCAGTCAATGACACGGTTAATTTTGGCAGCCTGCTTGTTGACTTCTTTCAGCAACTTAATATCATCCACTGAATGGATCATATTGATAAAAGGAGCAATATATTTTACTTTATTAGTTTGTAAATGGCCGATAAAATGCCATTGAATGTCTTTAGGTAAAATACTTTCTTTTTCTACTAACTCCTGCACATAGTTTTCTCCGAATATTTTTTGGCCTGCGTGATATAAGGTAAGAATATCTTCGGCAGGTTTTGTTTTAGAAACTGCTGCTAATCCGGCATGATAGGATTCAGCCAGTGCACTAATACGATTCAATTCGGAAATATCTGCTGCCATAATAGAACGGCAAAGATACACAAATCACTTCAGCACGCTTCTACTGATAACCAAGCGTTGTATTTCACTCGTGCCTTCATAGATCTGTGTGATTTTAGCATCGCGCATCATGCGTTCAACGTGGTATTCTTTTACATAACCATAGCCTCCATGAATTTGCACTGCTTCTGTGGTTACCCACATAGCTGTTTCAGATGCATAAAGCTTGGCGATGGAAGCGCTTTGTGTATAATCCATCTCATGATCTTTTTCCCAGGCGGCTTTCCATACCAACAAACGGGCGGCTTCAATACGTGTCGCCATATCCGCCAGCTTAAATTGTATGGCCTGCAAATAACTGATCTCTTTTCCGAAAGCTTTCCTTTCTTTTGCATATTGCAAAGCTCTGTCATAAGCACCCTGAGCTATTCCCAGGGCTTGTGCCGCAATGCCTATCCTTCCGCCATCCAAAGTCCTCATGGCAAATTTGAATCCGAAACCATCTTCGCCAATACGATTTTCTTTAGGGACTTTTACATCCTGGAACAGGATGCTGTGCGTATCACTGCCACGGATACCCATCTTATTTTCTTTGGGTCCCACGGTAACGCCCGGCCATGATTTTTCAACTATCAAAGTATTAATGCCATGACTTTTCTTTTCGGGATGGGTCTGTGCCATGACCAGATAAACAGAAGCGGAATGACCATTAGTAATCCAGTTTTTAGTGCCATTAACTATATAATGATC
>SCQV01000305.1 GCA_004299085.1 Chitinophagaceae bacterium
TGGACCGGACAATTACTATCAAACTACATTCATAAAAGATTTAAAATTGATTTACAAATTCGACAGTGTCAGAAAATTATTAGAGCAATGAATCAGGTTAACTAATACCTGTGTAGTTACGGAGAAGAACGATTTATAGAATATTGGTTGTTAGGTTGAATGAGTGTATCTTTTTGAAATTATCCCCTATCTTTACCCTCATTTCCATTACATGAAAGGAGACTTACGCAATGAAAACATTTGCCTGAATTGTGGCGCCGAAGTATCGGGTCGCTTTTGTTCTGAATGCGGACAGGAAAACCGGGAACCTCGAGAATCATTCGGAGAGCTGTTATATCATTTTTTCTCCGATTTCACTCATTTTGATTCTAAATTTTTTACAACTATTAAAGACCTGGTGATTCATCCGGGATTCCTGACTACACAATATCTGGAAGGCAAGCGTATGCGTTACCTCCATCCAATCAGAATGTATATTTTTATCTCTTTCCTTTTTTTTATTTTTTTAGGATTGCTAAACAATAATACGTTTATAAATAATGAGAACAGCTACGGAAATGCGGCGAAGACTGCACAAGCTATTCAGGCATTGCAGCAAAAAGTAAATAAATTAAAAGCCTCCGGAAATCCTTATGATTCTTCAGCCATTAATAAGCTTCAAAGTCAAATGAATGTTTTGAAATTGTCAGGTGAGAAAAATATGACATTCAGTGAATATGATTCTCTTCAGCAAACGCTTCCCAAGGGCGAAAAGGTGTCGGGGATTGGAGGTTTCTTTTTGAACAGATTTGCTAAAGGTAAAGCCTTGTATGGTCCGCAATATTTCCAAATGATGGTGGAGAGATTTATGCATGATATACCTAAAGCCATGTTTTTCCTTTTACCTTTATTTGCCTTATTTCTGAAATGGTTTTACAGAAAGGGGCATTTTTATTCTGATCACGCTATTTTTTCATTGCATTTTCATTCATTGGCATTTCTCCTGATGTTAGTTACCTTTTTATTGGACACTATGTTCCGGGTGCATTTCTTTGAATCTTATACCGTTCTTATATTATTTATTTATCTTGGTCTTGCATTAAAGAATGTATATAAGCGTTCCCTCGTGGGATCATTTTTTAAAGCGGTTTGGATAAGTATATTGTATAGCATTTCTATTTTGATTGTTTTGTCAATTGTAGGAGTGATTGTTTTTGCCGCTATGTAAATAATAATAAAATATGTCAATGGAATTTATTTTAATTAACAAGGATGCCGCGAAGTTTGTCGCGCATATTCAACTGAATCGTCCTAAAGAATTGAATGCGCTGAATGCACAATTAATGACTGAGCTGAGAGACGCTTTACAGGAAATGGATACGGACGACACAATTCATGCAGTTGTCCTTTCTGGCAACGAAAAGGCTTTCGCCGTGGGCGCTGATATTAAAGAAATGGCTGATAAAAGCACGATAGATATGTATCTGGAAGATAAATTCAGCGTTTGGGATGCTATCAGGAAAATAAAAAAGCCTATCATAGCTGCGGTAAGCGGCTTTGCCCTGGGGGGGGGCTGTGAACTGGCAATGATGTGTGATATGATTGTGGCAAGTGAAACTGCCCAATTCGGGCAACCAGAAATTAAAATCGGCGTGATGCCGGGAGCAGGTGGAACACAACGACTTACAAGGGCGGTAGGCAAGGTACGCGCCATGGAAATGATATTAACAGGAAAATTTATTTCAGCAGAGGAAGCTTTGCAGGCCGGACTGATAAACAAAATTGTTCCTGTGGAATTATATTTGGAAGATGCGGTTAAACTTGCTGCTGAAATAGCCAAAATGCCGTCCATAGCGGTTAGAATAGCAAAGGAAACGGTGTTAAAGGCATTTGAAACTTCACTTGAAGAAGGATTGGCGTTTGAAAGGAAGAATTTCTATCTGCTCTTTTCTTCCGAAGATCAAAAAGAAGGAATGAAAGCATTTATTGAAAAAAGGAAGCCGGAGTTTGAGGGAAGGTAGTTCTATGTTTCATGTTTCAAGTTCCATGTTTCAAGTTCCAGAGTTCCAAGCCTGCCTCGCCTCAGGCGATGGTTCCATGTTTCAGCATTAACAACAATCCTGCAACGACTCTGAAACCATCCTGAAACAACCCTGAAACCATTCTGAAACAATGAAGTCTTACTTTTATCTTTTATCTTTATACCATGATAGCTGAAATCAGAAAGCGGTATAACAAAGAATTTACTGCTGCAAAGTATAAAGCATTTTTAGAAGACGTACATAAGGTACATCCCGGGGCTATTCAGTTTAGAATAGCGGAAACACCTGTTTTTATACCGGCTTCTTTTCTTCATCAGTTGACGGAGGCAAGCGATGAAATTCTGAAGGTCTTGACGGCGCCTGATTTTAAAAAAAATACAGGCCGGGCTATTCCGAAAAAGCTGAAAGTCCCCCATGAAAACCCTCACGCGGAATTTCTTATTCTTGATTTTGCTATTTGTAAGGATGAAAATGATCATTATATTCCTCAACTGATAGAATTGCAGGGTTTCCCCAGCATGAATGCTTTCCAGGTACTACTGGCGGATAATTACAGAAAACATTTTTTTGTTCCCGATGGATTCAATAATTACCTGAATGGTTACGATAATAAGCTGTATTGGAAGCTATTGCGTGATATTATCGTTGACGATGAAGACCCGGCGGAAGTGATCCTGCTGGAAGTGAAGCCCCACGAGCAGAAAACAAAAATTGACTTTTATCTTACGCAGGACAGGTTAGGGATTGAACCGACTTGTGTCACAGATATTATCAAAGAAGGGAAGAAATTATATTACAGGCATAATGGAAAAAAGACGCAGATAAAGCGGATGTATAACCGGCTTATTTTTGATGACCTGAAGTCTCAGAAGAAGAAGCTGGGGAGAATGGTGGATTTAACCCATCATTTGGATGTGGAATGGGTCTCACATCCGAACTGGTTTTACAGGATCAGTAAATTTGATTTGCCATTATTCCAATCTAAATACGTACCAACTACTTACTTCGTTGATAAATTGGAAGTGACACCTTCCGATCTGGAGAATTATGTATTGAAGCCTTTGTATTCTTTTGCCGGGCAGGGCGTTATTTTGCATGTAAAGAAAGAAGATATTGAGGATTTGAAAGAACCTCAAAACTGGATACTTCAAAAGAAAATCCAATATGCTCCCGTAATCCAAACTCCGGATGTGCCCGCCAAATGTGAAATCAGGCTGATGTTTTACTGGAAAGACGATGACCCCAAACCGTTATTAATCCAGAATCTCTGCCGCCTCAGTAAAGGAGAAATGGTGGGTGTTCGTTATAATGCCGATAAAGAATGGGTAGGAGCGGGGATATGCTTTTTTGAGCAATAGGATTAGATAAGCCTTAATTTTCTGATTGTGGAATCAATGTCGTTTAGTTAAGAGTTTTGTCACCCTGAGCGTAGCCGAAGGGTGTTGTCAATGGAGCCATGGTTCGACTTCGCTCACCATGACAATTTCGTTTCCTATTCTTAACTAAATGGTAATGATTATGGAATTAAAAATTTAGGTATCTTTACCGAACAAAGCCGTTAGCTGAAACTTCCTTTGAAGATTACCATCTCCCTCTGTACCTGTATCTTAAACAACAAATATATGGACAAACGTATGCTTCAAACTGTAAAGGCAATCGTATTGTGCGGTTGCTCGCTGCTGATGTTTGCATCCTGCAAACCGGACAACAAGCAGATTGCAAAGAGTGTAACATCCGCCGCCACTGCTATTGCGCCTAACGTGACTGCCACTGCTAAAGAGGGTATTGTTACGCTTAATGGAATGGTTCCGGATAACACCGTCAAATCTACTTTGGATTCAATGGTAAAAAAGTTGAATGGAGTAGTGTCAGTGGTTGATAGTACTTCCATTGAATCGCCATCGCCTGCTGCAGCTTCCAATAGTCTCAGTGAGCCGCCAGCGCCTCCCGCCCCAACACCTTACCTCACAACACCTCATTCCAGGGCTATCCTGATTCAATAGAGACAAAAGGCATGGCTATGAGCTTGAAGTCGTGGCATATCAGTGGGGTGAAAGCCACTGTTTCCAATGACATAGTCACCTTAACCGGAAATGCAAGTAAAAAGGACTTGAGAACTATTCTGATAATAGCCAATCAGTATAGACCTAAAAGTGTAGTAAATAAAATGACTATTAAATAATCTGTTTACAGATTTTTGTAATTATTTATTGGAGGAGAAACAGTAATTTATATTTGACTTCATCATTATTATGATTAAACAGAGGAGATTTATTTTCTCACTTTTGTTATTCTTTTTAATTTCTTGTTCATATAAGAAACAAAGTGGTATTGTTATAAAGGGGAATGTTAAAAACCTCCCAGCATCAAAAGTATATCTTATTGATTTTTCCAAATGGCGCGGGTTATTAGACTCTGCCGATTATAGAAATGATACCTTTTCGTTCCATATTAATCCTAAAGAGTTTCATCCGCGTATAGTTTCCATATACTTTGTTGATAGAGAAGGAAATAGTAACGTATTAGCATACAAAAACTCATTTCTATCAACAGATAGCACGAAGTATGATGAAACATCCTTCGTTTTGGATAAAGGCACTACTACTATATCCGGTTCATATATTGACCAGGAAAGCACATTGAAAATTGTTGGAAGCAGACAGAATATCCCTTTATTCAAAACTGCATTAATTGGTTTCGGGGAGATTAATACAACGAATAAAGTAAGAAGGAAGGAACTGATTGACTACTACAAAAATTTGATTAAGGAATATCCATATTCTTATTATTTCATTAGTATGATTTATAAATATAGATTTCAATATTCAAAAAATGAATTAGAGGATATATTACCTCTTTTTGACAATACAGCCGGAATGGCATATTTCAAAGATAAGTTCTACAAATACTTCCAGCAATTACCAGTACCTGGTTTACCGTTTCACAATTATACCTTAATGAATTCTTTTGGCCAACTTAAAAATATGATTAGTGACTCATCCAAATTAAATATGCTCATATTTTGGGCCAGTTGGTGCGGGCCTTGTAGATTAGAAATTCCCGAATTAAAAAATATCTATACTGAATTCAAAAATAAAGGACTTCACATGGTGAGTATTTCTTCGGATAAAAATCAGGGTGCATGGAGAACGCTGTTAAGTAAGGAAGATATGGAATGGGAACAATTAATAGTGGATAGCTCATTATCAGATGAAATTGAAAATACTTTTCAGTCAGATGAGATTCCTCTGATTATTTTTACTAATAATAAAGGGATTGAATTGCGGCGCTTTACAGGTTATGCTCCAGCTAATGAAGAAGAATTCAAAGATTTCATTGAAAAATATATTAAAGTAAAAGATAAATAATATTTACCATCCAATCAGAAATTTTTATCCAAACTTTTCCTGCCATCTCAGCATACCGCCCTGAAGATTCTTTACGTTAGTGAACCCCATAGTTTCTAATATCATTCCTGCCTGTCCGCTGCGATTGCCGCTGCGGCAATACAAAATGATTTCTTCATCTTTTAAAGGCTCCAACTCATCCACGTCGTAGGTTTTGAATCTGCCCAATGGAATGAGTGTACCGCCGATGTTAAATTCTTCTCGCTCCTGCGGCTCGCGCACATCTATCAGGTTAATTTCCTTACCGCTGTCTTTTAATTCTTTCAATTCTTCAACACTGATTAATTCCATGATTTTATTAATTATTTGGTATTAT
>SCQV01000306.1 GCA_004299085.1 Chitinophagaceae bacterium
GCCAAAACGACCTTAGGAAAATGACGCCTGCCTTTGCCGGTAGGCAGGTTAAGAAATTTGCAAAATGGAGCGTTAAACGGAAAATAAGATTGGATTTAGGTGAATGCTGAGTATCACAAAGGCTTATTATGGGATTAAAAGCCAATCGGAGCATTATTTTCCGTAGCGGAATGCAGTAAATTTTAGTCATTTTTCGACAGTCTTGAATTTTCTTTGGTTCTTTCTTTGGTTCAAGCCAAAGAAAGAACAACTATATCAAGGCTACGAGCTTTAAATACCTAATTCTATCATTTTTTTAAAGAATGATATTTTTTTGAAAGCTGTTTTATTTCTTTCTCAAAATTAGGGGTGGAGATTATTTTATAGCTCATTAAGCAGATCATGGGTATCCTTCGGCTTAAGTTTGCCAGTTTCAATTTGTTCTACCTCTTTTAAACCCCGCTTAATACTTAAGGCAATATCATACGCCTTGTACTTTTTTTCGGCTTCCAACCAATCCTTCATTTTAAGCAGGACGGCCACCTTTTTGTTATCCTCATCCAAAAGATAGGGTAAGCTCATGATTGACTATCTAAATTTTTCAGTATAATCCAATATTATAAAAATATATTGCTATAGGTTTTTTTTCAAAAATTCCTCTTCCTGCCTTACCTTTGCACGCAGTTCTTTAAAAAAACCGCTTATCCAGAAAGGCAGAGGGACCGGCCCGATGATGCCTTAGCAACCCCCGGAATCCGCTTGCGCGGAGGAAGAGGAAGGTGCTAATTCCTGACCTGTGATTATGAAAATGACAGGGAAGATAAGTTGGAAGAGTTTTTCGAACATATCCTTTCCAGATATTCATTGCTCTGCCAACTTTTGGGCAGAGCTTTTTTGTTTTCAGATATTGGCATTCTGGGTGAGAAATAACAGGTTTCGGGTTTGGAGTTACTTGAAATCCACAATGCTGGAACTAATCTCAAACGCTAAACACAAAACATCAAAAACTTATGGATAAAAAAATTATTAACCTCGGAATTTTTGGTTTTGGTGTGGTCGGACAAGGGCTATACGAAGTATTAAATAAAACCAAAGGCATCAATGCACGCATAAAAAAAATTTGCATCAAAGATCCTGATAAGCCAAGGACCATTGATATGAGCTATTTCACGACCGAACGGAACGAAATATTAGAAGATCCGACCATTGATGTAGTAGTGGAATTAATTAATGACACGGAAGCCGCTTATGAAATAGTAACTACCGCCATGAAGAATGGCAAAGCGGTGGTCAGCGCCAGTAAAAGAATGATAGCGGAAAACCTGAAATCATTATATGAATTGCAGCAAAAACAACGGACGCCTTTTTTATATGAAGCCGCCTGCTGTGCCAGCATTCCCGTTATCAGAAACCTGGAAGAATATTATGATAATGATTTATTGAATGCGGTGGAAGGTATTTGCAATGGTTCCACCAATTATATATTAACTAAGATTACAGAAGATAATATTGGATTTCAAACGGCACTCCAGGAAGCGCAGGATAAAGGGTTTGCAGAAACAGATCCCACTTATGATATTGAAGGCATTGATCCAAAGTTTAAGCTATGTATATTACTGCTGCACGCCTTTGGTACTTTTGTAAAGCCGGAGGAAATACTAAACATCGGTATCAGCCGCCTGAATGATTTTGACATCAGCTATGCCCGTCAGCATAATAAGAAGATTAAATTACTGGCCAAATGCCGGAAGCAAAATGGTGGCGTGGTCGCTTATGTGCTGCCTCATCTGATTGGGGAAAAACATTTGCTGGGAGATGTGGATAATGAATATAATGGTGTTTTGGTAGAAAGCTCTTTCGCCGAGAATCAGTTCTTTGTCGGAAAAGGGGCCGGTGGAACTGCTACGGGCAGCGCTGTATTATCCGATATTTCAGCACTGACTTACAATTATCATTATGAGTATAAAAAGTTTGCTCAGGCAAATCATTTAGCGCTTACCCATGATATACAGTTGAAAGTTTATTTACGCTATAAAAAGCAAGGTCAGATAAATTTAGCCGATCTCTACACTATCAGCGAGAAATATGAATCCGCGAATAATCATTATATAGTAGGGACTATTAATCTGAAAAAATTAAAAGAAGCAGAGTGGCTTAAAAATAAGGAAGTTAATCTGTTTGTGTTGGAATGATAAAAGTTTCAGGTTTCAGGTTCCAGCCTGCCTCGCTTCAAGCGACGGGTTTCAAGCTTGCC
Organism: Chitinophagaceae bacterium; assembly: GCA_004299085.1. GTDB lineage: Bacteria > Bacteroidota > Bacteroidia > Chitinophagales > Chitinophagaceae > FW021-bin31. Next base: position 2,234 of record SCQV01000306.1, read on the forward strand.
TCGCCTCAGGCGATGGTTCCAGGTTTATTAGTACTAAACAATTCTGAAACAACCCTGAAACTACCCTGAAACAATTTTAAAGCTTTTCTATTTCTTTAATAACTCTTCCGATTGGTAATCCCACTACATTAAAATAATCACCTTCTATTTTTTCAATGCCGGTTAATCCGATCCATTCCTGGATAGCATAAGCGCCCGCCTTGTCCATAGGGTGATAATTTTCAACATAATAATTAATCTGTGCTTCTGTCAAAGGATAAAAATATACTTTTGTTGTTTCCGAGAACTGAATCTCTCTTTTTCCCTGTAATAAACAAACACCGGTTATCACCCGATGCATCTTACCCGATAATAATCTTAATATTTCTTTAGCATGCCGATCATTATCAGGCTTACCGAGTATTTTATTTCCGAGCAAAACTATCGTGTCGGCCGCGAGTATAAGTTCATTGTCAGCAGATCGCTTTTGAACCATCTCTGCCTTTTTCCCAGCAAGATATACCGGAGCTTTCTCGCTTGACATATTATCAGGAATATCTTCATTGGCATGGCTGATTCGCATTTTGAAGGCAATACCTGCTTTTTCCAAAAGTTCTTTTCTCCTTGGAGAAGAAGATGCAAGGATGATATTTTTTTCTTCAAACATTAGAAATAAATAGTGTTATACATTCAGTTCTCATTCTTCTGACAGATGAAATCTCTTGTGTTTTTATCCAAAGTAGATATATTAAAATTCGTATTGAGAATCCTTTTAATTGATAATTTACGATCCTCAATTAGGAATTTGATGTATAATCTGAACTTAAAATATTCGAATGATGGAGAATTATCATTTTGAATCAAACAAAATTCTTCCATTCCTTTATCGTATGAATATGAGCTCTCATCAGCGATATAATCACAGTAACCTTCATTTTTCCACCTGCTGATAAATAAATATTTCCATAGACCCAAATACATTCTTACCAATGTGTGTGTAGTTTCATGGCTGATAGTACCAGATAAAGTTCTTGTACTATTTCCTCTGCCATTTCTTTCAATTTTATTTGAAGTAATATCACTCGGACACAAAATTATATTTTTACTAATTGGATTATTACAGGCAAAAGAGGATCGTTCAAATGGGCATAAAAATGCAAATTCAGTATAACTATTACACATAAAAATGTTTTGCTCTAAATACGGATAATACAGCTTGCTCCTCATTATACGTGTTTCTGCATCATTTAAGATCAGATATATACCCTTCTTCAATGGAGAGTGGCTATAAACAATAAAATTCAAATACCGGATCTTGTACTTATAAAACATTTGTGGATATAACTCAGTTAAAGATATTATGAACAATAAGATGAAAATAAACACGAAAATACGTTCTGCATTCCTCTTCATTTTAAATGGCATTTATCTTCAAGGCAAAGAAAGGACAGTTTAAAATCAGGGTTAGTTGTCTTATATACATAATTCTAAAAATAAAATATAAAAAAGACCATGCTGAGAATGCCTGTAAGCATAATCAGCTTTATGAGACTGCTGATATGATGAAAATCTATGGGTGATACAGCCTTTTTTAATTTCCTGATAACTGCAATTAAGGGTAGCTGCACAAGAATCAGCAAATATATAATTGTAAAGTACCAGCGGTGTGGGAAAATAATGATTTGAACAAAAACAATGAGTCCAATCAATATCCAGGACAAAACATACGATACATCTTTACTGGCATTCACTCCATACACGATGGGCAGAGTACGGCAGCCCAGCCTTGCATCGCCTTTAATATCCTCGAGGTCTTTCACTACTTCCCTAATCATAGAAATAAGAAATGCAAATAATGCATACAATAAAATAATGCGTAAAAGGTGATACACCGCAGGAGCATTGATTGCATTTATTTTCGAATATAACTGTGGTTCAAAAAAGCCAACCACCAATACAGTCAGTGCGGTTAATAATGAAACGGAAATATTGCCAATCAATAATTGCCTTTTGTAGGAAGTAGAATAAAACCATAACAAACCGGAGCAAAATAATTGGGTGACACCCAAAAGCGGATTTCCGATCTCCCATCCAATCAAAAAGCCTAATGCCACTCCGATAACATTAAAAGCAGTATGCCATAGAATGGCCCACCTGCGGCTGATAACACGGTCAATAATAATACGCGCCGGCTTATTCACCTGGTCAATATTGATATCAAAATAATCATTGATAATATATCCTGCGGCTGCAATTAAAATAGTAGAAAGTGAAAGCAAGAAGAACCATCCGTTCGTCAACGTAGCCGAAATATCATATTGGTGGAATACAGGGATGATCACACAATATTGAATTAAATATTGCGTCAGAAAAATATAGATCAGATTTGGATAGCGAACGAGCTTTAGAAATGAGCCTATAAGTTTCATATCAAGGTATAAATGCCAAAGTTAGGATTATATAAGCATCTTTGTCCCTGTTTTAGTGATATTCAAAAAATATTTCAGTGGCTCCATAGCCATATCGGGCGTCATACTGGTTTACAAATGACTTTACTTCAGGGGTATGGCGCAGCATTTCATGAATTTCGTTGCGCAAAGTACCCTTGCCAATTCCATGAATGACAATTAACGAATATTGATGCTTTGCAATAGCGATATCTAATTGTCGTTGAAACTCACCCAATTGTATTGCCAGCATATCGGCAGGTGTCAGATGATTATATTGATCTGTTAATTTTTCAATGTGCAGATCCACTTCATATTGCGGCAGTTGAAATGGTTCATTGACTTGTTTGGTAAATCTAATTTTCCCATTAAAAGAAGGCAAATCCCATTTCTCTTCAGGCTCGGGAATTTTATCAGGATAATTTTTAAACAGAAGATAACTAAAGGTCGCCTCCCTCCTGTTTTCCATATCATGTACTCTCCGGATGAACTGTCTGGCTTTGGGTTTAAGGATTACAGAGTAGCCGGTTTCTTTCTTTTCATCAGGCTGTTGCAAGGAAAAAATAAACTCAAATTTGGGATGGTCATTCAGGGATTCAAACGGCAAATCCTGCAAATAAAAATTTGTAAACGCATGCAAATCATTCCTCACTTCTAATCCTAAATGATTATTCAGCAATAATGAATAATCAAAATGATAGTTGACGGAGGTTTCATTTATCAAATAGATTTTCAATGTTTGTATCAACGGGTCAGGTACCGAATGATCATATTCAGGGAGAAAAGAAAGGGATACTCCATTTTCTTTTCTTTTAACGGGTTTAGTTTTTTCAACGGGCAGGAACTCACCGGGAATGATCTTTTGTTTTTTGGCGGCTGACTTGTTTTCAGTGAAATTCTTGAAATAAGGGAAATCTATCTGATCAATGTAAACAGGAAATATAACACCATTCACATCCACTTTCACCATCTCTTTGTTTAGCTCTTCCACTATGATGCCTTCTTCGCCGGAATGAAGCAATAAAACCGTATCCCCGATTTCAAATTTCATGCTTCAAATTTACGAAAATGATTGCCAATTAGACTCTTATAAGAATTTTCATTTCAACAAAGCACTCGCCAATAAGAACACAAAGCTTCCAATGGAAGTGAAAGTGCGGATAGTGTGAAACAATTGCCATTTGGAGCGTAATGCTTCCCAGTTCGCGGGCAAAGTGGAAACCGTCCATGTTTTAATTTGGTTATCAATGGGCACTTCTATGACGAGTGTAATTAAAAGAGTAATGATAATAAGTGCCAAAGAAACGATATCCAGCATAAATCCTGCAGAACCCTTATTGGGATAAAATACAACGCTTGCGATTACAAATAAAATGGTGAGCGGCATGATAAAACGCATGGGTTTCGCCAGATTATTTATAAAAACTCTGCCATTTTCAAGGAAGGTGGCAGCCGATACTTTTTCAATGGAACGGCTTAATGAAAACCAGGTTCCCCAGAAAATACCTGTGACCAGCATGAGTAGTACCAGGCTGATGAATTGAACGATTAATATGGCATAAAACATGTTGCAAACATACGGACGGATTGAATTTAGTGAAAAGGTGTTTAGGCAAATAGGACTTATATATCGGTGAATCTTACAAAAATGAGGATGATTGTTTTATTTCCTGGCGGTTCCTTCAAATAACCCTGCTTTTTGACTAAATTTGCCCGAAAGGTTTTACGATTGAAGACACACCATAAAATAATAAACGGGGACAGCCGCCAGATGATTGAATTACCGGACAATTCAGTTCATCTGGCTATTACTTCACCTCCTTATTGGCAGCTTAAAGACTATGGCGCAGGTAATCAGATTGGTTTCCACGACAGTTATGAGAGTTATATAAACAACCTGAATCTGGTCTGGAAAGAATGTTACCGAACCCTTCACAACGGCTGCAAGCTATGTGTGAACATCGGCGATCAATTTGCCAGAGCCGTCTATTACGGGCGATATAAAGTCATCCCTATCCGCCAGGAAATTATTAAATTCTGTGAAGAAATCGGCTTTGATTATATGGGCGCCATTATCTGGCAAAAGGTCACGACTTCCAATACTACAGGCGGTGGAGTTCAAATGGGATCCTATCCATACCCAAGAAATGGAATTCTGAAATTAGATTATGAGTTTATTCTTATTTTCAAAAAATTGGGGAACGCGCCAAAACCCACAAAAGAACAAAAGGAATTATCCAAAATGACCGCTGAAGAATGGAACACCTATTTTGCAGGGCATTGGAACTTTGCCGGAGTAAGGCAAAACGGCCATATTGCCATGTTTCCGGAAGAATTACCCAAGCGTTTAATAAAAATGTTCTCATTCATTGGCGAAACCGTTCTTGATCCATTTGCCGGAAGCGGAACAACCACTTTGGCAGCAAAAAATTCCGATAGAAATTCTATAGGTTTTGAAATCAACCCTGAATTTATTCCATATATTAAGAATAAATTAGACATACAACAACTCGATATCAACGAAACAACTTATGAATTTTTAGCTCAAGACCACATCCAATCTAACTTCGAGGATAGAATTAAAAACCTACCATACGTATTCAAAGACCCTCATGCATTCGATAAAAAAGTTGATATAAAGAAGTTCCAGTTCGGCAGTCGCATTGACAAAGACAGTTTCTCTCAACGTGAAGAATTTTATACGGTTAAAGAGATAATAAGCCCTGAAAAGATTAGGCTAAATAATGATTTAACTATAAAACTCATTGGAATTAAGGAAGACCCTATTATTAACGGGAAAGCGACTGCATTTCTAACAGATAAGACAAAAGGCAAACGTGTCTTTGTAAAATACGATCAGGTGAAATACGATCATGAGAATAACTTACTTTGCTATCTCTATCTGGAGAATAAAACTTTTCTCAATGCCCATTTAATTAAAAATGGACTGGTAAAAGTGGACTGTGACATTGATTTCAAATACAAAGATAAATTCTTAAACTTATACAAAGAAAGCAATGCCTGAATATAAAAAATATGCAAAAGACTTCGGATCAAAAGAGTTTTTGCTGAATTATACTAACAGAAGATGGGGATTAACTAAAACGGCAAGAGTTGGTGAAGTAATGTCATTGATTAGGCAATGCCAGCCCAAATCCTTTGAAGAATGGCAAAACTGGTATTTCGAAAACGCAATTACAAACACCAAAAGTCGTGTTAAAGTAAATGAACAAACCCTAACTGAACTTGGTGAAAGACTTTATTCAAAGCTCAAGGAAATCGTAATCCCTCAAATTACGGAAGCAATCAAAACACTTACATTAGAAGATTGTATTGAATATATTTGTGAATTGACTATACATAGAACGTATGATGGTTATTTAACTGAAAAGTCGGTGGTATTCGATGGTCTTTCAAAAGTTTTTAAAGACGTAATATTTGAAGAAAGTGATCCGCATTTAGATCATTCCGGTGATATAGACTTTATTGGTAAGATTGGAGACAAGGCATTTGGCTTGCAAATAAAACCAGTAACTGCCAATGCCAGCCTGGGTAACTATGATGTATCTGCAAGAATGCAAAATAGCTTTAAAGATTTTCAGGATAAGTTTGGCGGGCAAGTGTTTATCATCTACAGTGTTAACGATAATATTCTAAACAAGGATATATATGATAAAATCGCGGCTGAGATTGAAAGGCTAAAAACGCTGGAATAATACGATTTCGATTCTATTGACCCTCTGTTGTTATTTTCTTCATACTCTGGCTTTCCTTCTCCCATTTTCCCATCCTGCTGTGTTTGTAGCTATAGCTGAAATAAATTACTAATCCTATCACAAGCCAAATTAAGAACCGCAGCCAGTTTGTATAACCCAGTTCAGTCATCAGGTAAAAGCAGCTCAGCAGGCCCAATACAGGTATCAGAGACAGGTTTTTTAAATAGGTAAGAATGGTTAATACGATGGCCAACAGCATGAATGGATAAAAAGGTAATTTCTCTTTGAACGTATCCCAGCTTCCGGTATAATACATCAACTTCACTATGGGATGATGGAATATAATTACTCCCACAATAAATAACACAGGGACTATATATTTTCCATTAATGTAAGGTAATTTAAATATTTTTTTCCCATCTCTTGAATCATCTTTAGGCAATAGTAATACGCCGCCGCATACCAAAACAAAAGCAAACATGGTTCCAATGCTGGTAAGGTCCGTGACTTCGGTCATGTTCATGAACAAAGCGGGAATGGCCACAAATAACCCGGTAACAATGGTGGCGATATAGGGCGTTTTATACTTCTTATGAATACGTGAGAAAGCAGGTGGCAGTAGTCCGTCCCGGCTCATGCTCATCCAGATACGCGGCTGCCCCATCTGGAAAACGAGCAACACGCTGGCAGTGGCAATCACGGCGCCAATGGAAATGATATAGCTAATTTCCGGCAGTGGTTTCTCAAATACAAAAGCAAGCGGATCTTTAACCGCCAGATTTTTATAGCTTGTCATTCCTGTAAGAACGAAAGAAACCAAAATATAAAGAACGGTGCATATTACCAATGAATAAATCATACCTCTTGGTAAATCTCTTTGCGGATTGCGGCATTCTTCAGCAGTAGTAGAGATGGCATCAAAGCCAATATAAGCAAAGAAAACGGCAGACACACCTTTCATGACACCGCTAAAGCCGTTGGGCAGAAACGGATTCCAGTTTTCCGGCTGTACAAAAAAGAACCCCAATACAATCACCCCTATCACAATCAGTATCTTTAAAGCTACCATCACATTAGTCGCTTTTTTGGTTTCACGAATGCCTACGAAAACTAAATAAGTAATGATAAACACAATCGCCAAGGCCGGTAAATCTGCAATTAATTTTACCGGGCCGATGGAGGGTGCATGCAGCCACGCATTATATCCCATCTGAGCAGACATATCTAAGGAAGAAAAGCTTGTTCTGGATGCAATAGCCTGTCCGGCTTCTTGAAATCCGCGATAAGCAGAAACATAATCTGTTGTCAGATAAGCAGGTAAATGAATACCAAAACCTTTCAAAAAATTAGCAAAATAACCGCTCCATGAAATGGCGACTGCGATATTTCCAATCGCGTATTCCATGATCAAATCCCAGCCGATGATCCAGGCAATCAATTCACCGAAAGAGGCATAGGAATAAGTATAGGCGCTTCCGGAAACAGGAATACGGGAAGCAAATTCTGCATAACATAAAGCTGAAAATCCGCAGGTGATGGCAGTAATAACAAAAAGTATGGACACACCCGGCCCCCCATTATAAGCCGCTTCTCCAATGGTAGAAAATATGCCGGCACCGATGACTGCTGCAATGCCCATTGCAGTCAAATCCTTCACGGTCAGATCACGTTTTAATCCCGTTGTCCCTTTTTCCGCATCGCTGAATCCCGATTCCGCATCTTTTAAAATAAGATCCAATGGCTTTTTCCTAAAGAGTTTTTTATTCACGAGGGTTCGGTTATTCGTTTTGGCTTGTTATCAATATGAATGGTTGAATATTGAGCGTTGAATATTGATTATTGAATATTGATATAAATCATAAATATTATAATGTTCAATATTCTCCGAAGGAGCCTCCTCCAAAGGTTCAAGACAAGTTACCATCTACCAATTACTATTTACTGCATCATCCTGCCTACTGGCCACTGCCTACTTCCTACTGTTCCTCATTCAGTTTTCTCTATTTAATAAAATGTCAATCAGCTTTTCCAGTTCTTTTTTCCGGGAAGATAATACCGCTACTTTTTCCAGACTTTCTTTTGCCTTATCAACAAACAGCTTTTTCTCTTCTTTTGCCCATTCGTCTAATTTAAGATTACGATAGATACACATCATCTTTCCCACTTTCTCCGGATCATCATTTTCGAGTAAAGCCGTTATTTCCTGACGCTGCTTCTGATCACTTAATTCCCACGCTTTAACCAGCAAAAATGTTTTTTTATTTACAAGAATATCCCCCCCTGCCTGTTTGCCAAATTTTTCGGGATCGCCAAAAGCATCCAGATAATCATCTTGTATCTGAAAAGCAATGCCGAGATATTTACCAAAAGCATACAAATGATCTAAATTGCCCTCGCTGCCGCCACCCAGAATTCCCCCCATCTGCAGGCTTCCTGCAAGCAATACGGAAGTCTTGAGTGCAATCATATTCAGATAGGCATCCATCCTCACTTCCTCCAAAGGCAAGGCCGCATAATCCATATCTAATTGCTGACCTTCACAAACTTCGCGGGCAGTTTTACTAAAAACCTGAATGAGGCGTTTGAGGAATCTATCATCTACTTCATTGATCTGCAAATAGGACTGTACCAACATGACATCGCCGGCAAGCAAAGCGCTGTCTTCCCCAAAAGTCTTATGCACCGTCGGCTTTCCTCTGCGCAGCGGTGCTTCATCCATAATGTCGTCATGGACTAAGGTAAAATTATGAAAAAGTTCTATGGCTATAGCAGCGGAATAAGCGTCTTCCTCTAAATCATTAAAAAGCTCATTGCCCATCAGGCATAAGACCGGACGCACTCGCTTTCCACCTAATTCCAAAATATATTGCGCAGGGTTATACAAATTTGCAGGCGACTCCGGAAATATCCTTTCACTGAACTTTTCTTCAAATTTTTCGGATAATGCTTTAAAGGAATGTATCATAAGTATTTGACGCTCGTTTTAACACGGCAATGATAAGCTATTTTGATCTTTTATTTTTCTTTGGATCTGTTTTTTTATCAAGATGCTCATTGACCAGTTCATAATCCAATTGACGCTTATCTAAATTAGCGGCGACAACTTTTATTTTAACGGTATCGCCCATCCTGAATTTTTCCCGGGTATGAATTCCCATCAAAGCATATTCGCTGTCAGTATATACAAATTCATCTATATCCTGTAAACTTTGAATACTAACCATGCCTTCACATTTAGCATCTAAGGTTTCAGCCCAAAATCCAAAACGTGCTACACCACTGATCACTGCGTCAAAATCATCTCCAATAAATTGCTGCATATATTCCACCTGCTTGTACTTATTTGCAGACCGTTCTGCTTCCATCGCTTTTCGCTCTCTGTCTGAACAATGGTGGCATTTTTTCTCCAATATTTTATCCGCCCTGGGTTGTCCGGCTAAACATTCTGCAATAATCCGGTGAACCATCATATCCGGGTAGCGGCGGATAGGCGAAGTAAAGTGACAATAATCCTCAAATCCCAATCCGTAATGGCCGATATTTTCGGTCGTGTAAACAGCTTTGGACATCGTACGAATGCCTAACTGTTCCAAAACTAATTGTTCCGGCCTACCTTTAACACGTTGCAGCATTTCATTGAAAGAATGTGCAATGCCTGAAGGAGAGGAAATATCAAATTTATAACCGAACTGTGCCGCAAATGCCACAAATAATTTCAATTTTTCATCATCCGGAACATCATGAACACGAAACGGAAAAGGAAGAGGCTTTTTATTGATTTTTATTTTTGAGGCATATTCTGCTACAGCTTTATTTGCTAATAGCATCATTTCCTCAATCAACTGATGTGCTTCTTTACTTTCTTTGATTTCTACGCCTATCGGAAAAGCGTTTTCGTCCAATTTAAAACGAATTTCCTCCGAACTGAAGTTAATAGCGCCATTGACAAAACGTCTCTTTCTTAATTGTTGTGAAAGATTATTGAGGGTTAATATTTGTTCCGCATGCATACCATCTTCAGCTTCAATAATTTCCTGTACCTCTTCATAAGTAAACCGGTGATCAGAATGAATGGCGGTCCTTCCAATCCAGGTATTTTTTATCTGTGCATCAGGAGAAATTTCGAATACAACTGAAAAAGTCAGCTTGTCCTCGTGCGGGCGCAACGAACATAATTCGTTGGATACCTTTTCCGGTAACATGGGTAAAACACGATCCGCGAGATATACGGAAGTAGCCCGGTTGTAAGCCTCTTTATCCAAAGCATCTTCAGGTGTTACAAAATGACTGACATCTGCAATATGAACGCCAATTTCATAGTGATTATTTTTTAATTTCCGTATGGAAATGGCATCGTCAAAATCTTTGGCATCTGCCGGATCAATGGTAATCGTAAATATCTTTCTGAAATCCTTCCTCTTTTTAATTTCATCGGAAGAAATAACAGCAGATAAAGCATCAGCAGATTGTATAACTTCATCAGGAAAAGTCAGCGGGAATCCATTCTCTACAAGGATTTCCTTCATCGCGGTATCATTAAAATTTTCCTTATCAAAAACAGCGGTAATCTTACCGGAAGGATTATGCTTGTCATCGCCCCAATGCGTTATTTCCGCTACAGCCTTATCACCGTCTTTGGCTTCGTTAATATCTTCTTTTGAAATGTAAATATCCGGGATCATTTCATTTTCCGTTACTAAAAAAGCAAAGCCGTTATTCATTTCAATGGTCCCGGCAAAAGCGGTATTTTTTCGCTTTAAAACTTTAACGACTTTACCTTCAGTTCGTGTCGAAGTATTCGATTTCCTGATAATCTGTACGGCCACTTCATCACCATCTAAGGCAGAATGCAGATTGGCAGAATGAACTTTAATATCCTGCGCCCGTCCCTCTATCACAATAAAAGCCATTCCCGACCGGGTGATGTCCACCACACCTTTATATATTGCTTGTTTATTCATAAATTCATTTCTATATAATTATCTTGTAGTTACTATTGACTATTTACTATTTACCACTTACCATTTACCATTGACTATTTACCACTTACCATTGACATTTCATTTCACTTCACTCATCATACTGTTTTGCCCGTGCACCATTTATATATTCAAATATGTACTGATTAAAGGTTTCTCCTTCATCGAACAAAAAATAAACATTCATGGGAATTACAAACAAAGGTAATTTCATGACTGCTATTTTTTCTTCCAGCAGCCTCAATCTTACCGCATCTTTTTCAGTTGTGACAATCATTTTATAAGATGAAGCCAGTTGAGATAATCCGTCCTGCATTTTATCAAGATCATCTTCCCTGTAATAATAATGGTCTGGGAACCTCAACAATTTTACTTCTTTTGACTGCATGAGCAGGTATTCCAATAAAGGTTGTGGGTTGGCAATTCCACATGCCACCATAATTCCTGTTCCGGGTAAGATGGTTTCTTTTTCATCAGTCAGAAAATGATAACACGATCCGTATTTCAATGCCGTAAAATATAATTGCTGATGCGCCATCGGGTTAATTTCTTTCCTGATTTTTTGCCTTGTCCCTGCATTCATGTCCAGCGGACATTTAGAAACTATGATACCGTCGGCCCGCGCATATCCTTGCCTGCTTTCCCTCAAACGCCCGAAAGGTACGATAAAGTCTTTTGTAAATAACCGGTTATATTCCGTAATCATCAAGTTAAGCCCTGGCTTAATGGAGCGGTGTTGGAAGGCGTCATCCAAAAGCACTACTTCCGTATCCGGCGCATCCATCAGCAATTGTGGAAGCGCCAGGCCACGCCGTTCACCAACGCCCACTGCAATATCGGGAAATTCATGATAAAACTGCATAGGTTCATCACCAATCGTAAGTGCAGTGGCTGTTTCATCAGCGAACAAATATCCTTTCGTGGTACGGTTAAATCCGCGGCTGAGTGTAGCCACATAATAATGCTGCTGTAACAACCGGATAAGATATTCAATATGAGGCGTCTTGCCCGTGCCGCCAACTGATAAATTACCAACAGCAATCGTGGGTATATCGAAATTGATTTCCGTCAAGATACCTCTGTCGTATAATGTATTTCTTATCCACGTGATGACTCCATACAAGAGAGAAAACGGGAATAATAATATGCGCAGGGGTTTATTTATATAATCTGAAACAGACAAAGACAAATTATTTTTTGTAAAATGTATTTATAGCGATAATGACAAATCATAAATTTAAAATTACTCATTATCCCACTCCGAAAGGAGTGTTTTGGACAGGACCCTGCCTGCCGGACAGGCAGGCACAGAGACCACTAAGAAATGTCCCTGCCTGTCCGGCAGATCCTTGTGGAAAAAGAGGCTGGATATGCCCAACATAGCGCTTGATAAATTATTCTATCCTGAACATCTCCATACATTTCCTGTCCTGTAAAGTAACAAAACCCGTCTTTCCATCCGGATCTCCAAAGACAAAGTTACTATTATCTTTTCCTTTCAGATCGATCTCACGTAATTTTTCACCTTCCGTATTAAAAACGTCCATAGTTCCTTTTCCGTATCTGCATACATACAAATTACCCTCCGGCCCGAAATGCATGCCGTCCAAACTATAATCTTTAAATGAAGCAAATAGTCTTTTATCAGATAGCCTGCCGGAACTGTCCACATCAAATTTCCAGATCTTTAATTGGTTGCTTTCATCCACATAGAGTTGTTTTTCATCGGGGCTTAAAGTGATACCAT
>SCQV01000307.1 GCA_004299085.1 Chitinophagaceae bacterium
GGGTAGATAAAACCATTGTATAATTGCTGTCATCCACCTTAACTAAATTTCGCGTAGTAAACCAATCCAAATCCGCACCGGGCAACAGGTCCTTGGTTGGCTGTACCCAGCCATTCTGAACCTGATAAGCCATCTGTGGTTTTTTGGCATTGAAAGGAAAAGCGAAATAAATCGCTTCCTTATCCAGTGTACTATCTTTAACTATCTCATCCCTTATATCAATTCGCTTTATATCGTTATAAAGCTGGTAGGTAATACGGATGGCGGGAGTATTCTTTGCCTTCGTCTCCACAACAATCACTTGCCCTATGGGCGTAGAAAGGTTCTTAATAATCTCAGCCGAAGAAGGATGATATACCATCAAATTAGTCGCCGGTGGAACATCCTTGTTATCTCCACGGATGATTTTAGTTCCTTCCCCGCCACTTACGTATAAATATTCGTTTAAACTATATTTTCCGTTTTGGTCCACTAACTGTTCTCCAGTTTCTTTATCAATCAGACTCTTGATACCACCGGTCTGCCCATCAATCGTTAATTTGTACCAGGAATTCCCTGCTGTCAAACCAGGCTTATTTTGAGACTCATGAATTTCATTTGGAACATTCTTTAAGGAACGGATAGCGTATTCTTTATATCCCATAGCCGGAATATCCTTTGCCAGAAACAAGATTTTACGAAACCCCTCTTTCTCAGTAAGTATCTCATATTTGACCGGCCTGTTTGTTTTTAAATCTACCATATATCGTCCATCGTTAAGCTCAATCTGTACCGGATTAGTCCGTTCCCAGGGCTGGAAGTTATACACAAATACCCTGTCTCCTTCCACCTCAAAAAGGTGAGAAAGCCGGCTTAAAGAGCGTGTCAGCATATCCCTGGTTTGCATGTCCGCCTGTACTGCATAGTTTTCTTTAATCTGCCATTGCCTTTTCACGGCATCCCTGTCAGGCTGGCTTACACTCCGATAGGAACCCCAGGTATGCTCGTCATAGAATAATATATTTTTCCAAATATCACTAAACTCATCTGTTTTGTACTTATATCGCGGACTTAATATGGAAGAAATACCGGCTGCTGTTTGCGCCATCGGCAAAAGCTTTTTTGTAAGCCTGTTCATCTTCGTAGTTTTAGCCGTTGATGCAGCGCCGTCCTCCCAATACGCCCCGCCACCGCCGCGGTAGGTGGGAAGGTCATTTTTAAAATGCTGACTTATATACCGGAAATAGTCGTCATCAGTAGCCATGATTAATTTAGGATAAGCATGGTTTTGATTCCATTTGTTTATCAAAGGCATATCTCCATCCTGTGGGATAATGACATTTTCCACATAAGCACCATAAACCATCACTGCATCGGGTGCATAATTTTTCCTGCGGTAACGTGTCAGAAATTGTGGAAGTGTAATATTTAAAACTTCATAATTGGGATTAGGCCTGTCGCTCAATCCTCCCGGATAAATGAGTTGAGAAAGCTGAAAATAAGTTCGGGAATACCACATCATCACTTTTGCTCCATTCATCCCTTCCCAATAAAAAGGAGACATTTCATTTAACTCGCTATGCTGCAGGATAGAGCCTCGTGATTGATTGCTGCCTTCCGTAAAGTAATGCACGCCCACATCGTTCAGTAAAGTGGGCAAAAACCAGGTTGAGGATGGCACATCGGTCAAATCCGCAAAGTCGAAAGAAGTGCCATGCAGTATATGTAATTTATAAGCTTCATAGGTAGCCCGGTACAGTTCCTCACCTGAACATAAGCCGGTAAGCAGGTTCAGATAAAGCACATTGTTGGCGACTCTCCCCTGCTTTGCATATTTGTAAAATTTTTCATGCCACGGTTTAGTACGGCTGTTTAAATAATTCTCCACCAAATGAGTATCTTCAAAATCATATTGGTAATTTGGATATTTACCCAATAGATTCAGCACGCGGTCAAAATTACGGGTGTCTAATTCGTTCACATTGGGTTGAACAGTCGTATAACCCACATCATTATGCACGCGAGGCGTGATATAAAAACGCCATTTTTTAGCTGGGGTAAAAATCTGCGAAGCATGAATTTCTTTTTTGCCTAAACTGACCGTAATTAATGCCTTCTCCGGTTTATCAAGGGCAGGTAAGTCTATCTGTTTCATCAGAATCCCGAAGTCATAGCCCG
>SCQV01000029.1 GCA_004299085.1 Chitinophagaceae bacterium
TAGCTTGCTCCTGTTTTTTCATGGATCACTTTTGCAATCCGCTTGCTCAGAATAAACATGATGATAGTTGAAACCACCGCGGCAATAATTAATATCAGGAAATAATCTTCTTTATCAATAAAAGTATCCCAGAAGGTAGCCATTAATCCGGCTAACTTTCCCGCAATGGAATTGACGAGGAACCATGCGCCCATCATCAAAGCGGTTAATCTTGCCGGTGCTAATTTGGATACCATAGATAATCCGATAGGGCTGACGAGCAATTCACCTACTGTGAATAATGCATAAGTCCCGATCAGCCACGACATGTTTGCCTTATTGTGATAAATATCGGGCATGGTAGTAGCTATGGCTATCAGCATAAGCAGCGAGGATAATCCCGCCATAATGATTCCAAAAGAAACCTTGATAGGAGTGCTCGGTTCCCGTTTTCGTCTCGCCATCCAGGCAAATAACAATACAAGCAAGGGTGTAAAAATGATAATGAACAACGGATTGACGGATTGAAATATTTCCGGAGACAATACGTGCAGCGATTTTCCATCTGACGGCCATTTGTCTTTGGGAAGATTTTTCAGATAGGGATTGGGGCCCATCACTTGTTTTGCTTCGCCGTTGGCACCTTTTTGCGCCTGAAAATACTGGTTATAATCCGTCACCATTTCCGGCTGAGTAGTTATATTTTGTAGAATACCCATCGGTTTTGCTACTTTCTCTACGGCCATAGGTATTTCCCTGTTAGTATATTGGTCTGCCCAGATAGTAAGCCCGGTACTGTTTTGATTGTAGATTACCCAAAAAACGATCGACACTAAGAAGAATGCGAATAATGCCCCTAATCCACGCCTGTCTTCTTTAGTGGATCTGAGGAATATGCCTAAATAAAAGATGACAATTGGTACGCAGGCAAACATAAATGCATCATTAGACCTGGTGCCAAAAATGGTATGTCCGATAATCACATTAATAAACCATCCTAAAATTGCGGCCAGAATAGCCGGAACAAAAACAGAAGCCAGTATCTTGCTCATAGGCATATCTTCTTTTTGCTTAGGCTTAATGATATCGCCCTCTTTTAGTTTTTTCATGCCGAATACAAACCATATCAGCCCGATAATCATGCCTACGCCTGCGGTGGCAAAGGCTGCGCCCCAGCCGAAATGATTGCGCATAGCTGCGGCAGCGAATGGACTTACCAACGCACCGATATTAATACCCATATAAAAAATGTTGTAAGCAATATCCTTTTTAGGTTTCAGATCTTCACGGTTATAAATGTTTCCTAAAATAGTAGAAATGTTAGGCTTGAAAAAACCGTTCCCGATAATGATCAATAAAAGAGAAATATACATAGCGGGCATTCCCGGAAGCGCCAACCCAATATAACCTGCCGCCAGCAATATTCCGCCGATAATAATAGATCTGCGATAACCTAAATAACGGTCTGCAAGAAGTCCGCCAATAAACGGTGTAAGATAAACGAGCGCAATGAAAGTACCCACCAAGTCGGCTGCGTGTTTTATATCGAAGCCTTTTCCGCCGTGACTGACAGGATCAATGAGATAAAGCAGGAAAATGGCTATCATTAAATAATAACCGAAACGTTCCCACATTTCCGTAAAAAAACATACATAGAGTGACATGGGATGTCCTTTTCTGTGAGGGGCGGAGGCACCTTGCACTATTGCCGGTTGTTCCATAAATAATTGAGTATTTGGTGTAATTTATCTGTTTAAAATCTGATAGTCATTGCTTCAAATTGGCATGTAAAATAAAGAAATTCAGCAAAACACGCGAAATATCCTGTTTTCTGTGATTACCTTAGCGGCGGAATTGTCGTAATTAAGTTATTGAGTTAATGGATTAATGTTCAATATTCAATAATCAATCAATGTCGTTTAGTTAAGGATTTTGTCACCCTGAGCGTAGTCGAAGGGTGTTGTCATCGGCGCCACGGTTCGACTTCGCTCTCCGAAGGTTCACAGAACTCCTTTGGAGAGTCCTTTTGGATACCATGACAATTTTGTTTCCTGTCCTTGACTAAACGGTATTAAATAGTCAATGATCAATATTCAATAATCAATGATCTCCGAAGGAGCCCTTTGGGCAACTTTCTAACAATAAAACAATAAAACAATAAAGCAATAAAACAATAAAACCATACAACCATACAACCATACAACCATCCTACACTATGAACATCTTATTATTAGGAAGCGGCGGACGTGAACATGCGCTGGCATGGAAACTAAAGCAAAGCCCGTTATGTGAACATTTATTTATTTTACCCGGTAATGCCGGTACTCCCCAATGCGGTGTTAATCTTCCATATTCAGTCACAGATTTTGAAAGCATCAAAAAATGTTGCCTTGAATTGGATATTGACATGGTAATACCCGGTCCTGAAGATCCGCTGGTGAAAGGGATTGTGGATTTTTTCAAAAATGATTCCGAATTAAAGCATATTCCCGTCATCGGGCCCGGAAAATCCGGTGCGCAATTGGAAGGCAGCAAAGCTTTTGCAAAACAATTTATGATGCGTCATCACATCCCCACAGCAGAATACCGGGAGTTTACGGGCGACAACTTTGAGGAGGGGAAAAAGTATCTTCAACGGCATACGTTGCCGATAGTCTTAAAGGCTGACGGGCTGGCGGCAGGAAAGGGCGTGGTAATTTGTCAAAATCCCGAAGAAGCAATGATGGAATTTGAGCAAATGATTAAAGATAAAAAATTCGGGGAAGCTGGGACTAAAGTTGTAGTGGAACAATTTCTGGAAGGAGTGGAGCTGTCCGTATTTGTGCTGACGGATGGTGCGCATTATCTTATTTTACCCGAGGCGAAAGATTATAAGCGGATAGGAGAGGGCGACACCGGACTGAATACCGGAGGCATGGGCGCCGTATCTCCGGTACCGTTTGCGGATAACGCCTTTATGCAAAAAGTAAAAGATGAAATTATTGAGCCTACTATTAAAGGAATCCGGGAAGACGAATTAGATTACCGGGGATTTATTTTTTTTGGATTAATTAAGGTAAAAGAACAACCTTATGTGATTGAATACAATTGCCGGCTGGGTGATCCCGAGACGGAAGCTATTATGCCAAGGATAAAAAATGATTTTGCGGAATTGTTGCATGCGGTAGCAAACGGTTCTCTTGATTCTCAAAAGTTAGAAACGGATCCCCGTTCTGCAGGGACTATTATCTTAGTTTCCGGAGGTTATCCGGAGTCATATCAAAAAGGGAAGCTTATCAGAGGGCTTAAGAAACAGGAGCATCCTTCTTCTTTTATTTTTCACGCCGGCACTTCTGAAAATGACAGAAAGATTTTTACAAATGGCGGCAGGGTCATAGCCATTACTTCATTAGCAGAAGATCTGAAAAGTGCGTTGGAAACATCCGGTCAAATAGCGGATGAAATTCAGTTTGAAGGAAAATATTTCAGGAGAGATATCGGGTTTGAATTCCAATAAGGGATACGTATCTTCGTAAAAATGATACGTGTTTGGCAACTAAGCTAACGCTGACAGTTGATAAAGATTATAGAATAAGGCTCTTTATTGACCCACAAAACGTCCGCATTAGGCGGACGTTGATTGTCAAGCACCATGCTATTTTTACCTACTATATGTTCCTCTGGAACAACTGTCGTTCCGGAGGAACATTTCGTGACAAATTGGGGGTATTTAAACGCCTCTTTCTGAAAGATTTAATAGATGCGGCTAAAGAATATGCCCATCACTCTAATAGAAGCCTTTCTAAAATAGCGGAAGATTATCTGCGATCAGTTTTGAAGATAAAAGAGGAAGTAATTTTTCCGTTACATTTTTGATACAAGGCATCATCAGATTAAATAGAATATCTAATGATTATCCGTTTAAGTACAGGAACATCTTTTGAATAATGAACATTGAACCTGCCTCTGCCGGCAGGCAGGCAAGGAATGATGAACCTGCCTTTGCCGGCAGGCAGGTATTGAAGTAGGGGCAGTACTTCTAAAATCGGAAATCGTTGTTGGATATTCGATATTGGGCTAAACGAGAGCTATCATATAGGTTCCTGCATTATAGCGGATAGTCATTGAATATCTTTTTCTTAATACCCATATTTTGTTTGATTTCATCGCTGACAG
>SCQV01000308.1 GCA_004299085.1 Chitinophagaceae bacterium
CCGGGATTCATGAAAAATGAGCCGGCCAGCACCGTTTCACCCGGTACCGGAATATGATCTGTTTTGATCACCATATCCATATTTGTGCTGCCAACCACGACAATTTTTTTTGAGTTCATAAAAACTTTCTTGCTGAATTAATTTGTTAGGTCAAATGTATTCTGTCATTAAGCTTACATTTGGCCAACTTTTTTTATATTTATGAAATACAAAGCCGAATTTTCAGGATATTGATATAATAACCGGCTGATAATTAAGTAATTAATAAGTGATTATGATGCTCATTTCCTGAATTTCAACCTGATTTTTAATGTCTCAAGCCACGGTCATACGATTAATACATTCCTTGTCAAAAGCTGAAAAACGTCAGTTCAAGCTTTTTACAAAAAAGCAATCCGGCAATAAAGATTATCTCGATCTGTTTGAGCTGATTGACCAGCACCGGATCACCGATAAAACAACATTAGAGGGAAAATTTAAAAAACTGTTTCCAAATACCTCTCTTGATAATACAGCCAGGTATTTGCTGAAAGTGTTATTGGATTGCCTGATACAATCAAGGGTCAATGAGCAGGATATTTACAAGTTATTATACGGCTTGCTTCGGGTAAACATTCTGAATGAAAGAAACCTGTCAGCCGAAGCATATAAAGAGCTGAATAGGCTGCAGGAATTATCCGCAGATACACAAAACACGCTAATAAAATATATTATTTACAGGGAAAAGCTGGACTATCTTGCCAGCAATAATTTCATCGGTTATTCAGAAAAGGAGGTGGTGGGTTTGCAAATGAAGGGGCGTGATACGCTGAAGAACATACGTAATACACATGAGCATTATTCTCTTTACGAATTATTGAAATTCCGGCTCATTCATTCCGGGAAGGCGCTTTCTGATAAAGATAAAAAGCAATTGAACGATCTTTTACTCAGTGAAATGAGCATCGTGAACTCACATATAAGAGGCGATATAGAATCAAGAAAATTGCATTTGTTGTTCCAGTCTTTTTTCTTTACCGACATTGGAGATTATAAATCAGCGCTTAAAACATTTCATGAGCTTAACAGACTTTTTGAGAAAAACATAAAACTCTGGAAAGATCCTCCGCTTGATTATTTTTCTGCCGTGGATGGCATATTGGACAGTTTAAGAACGAATGGTTATTTTGAAGAGATGGACTTCTACATTCAAAAATTAAATAGTCTGGACAAGCCGGCATACCCGGAATATTTTTGTTTTTGGGTAAAGAAAACCATACAGATATATAGATTGGCTGTTTTATCAGGAACCAATAAATTTACGGAAGCTGTCAGGTTCATGCTTAAAAGCGAGCCTGCTTTATGGAAGGCTTACAGCATTGTAGATGAAGAAAAGCAGCATGAGTTATTTTTTTATACAGGATTGACCTGGTATCATATAAAAGAATATAAAAAAGCACAAAAAGCCCTTGCCGAAATTATATCAAAAGGGAAAGTCAATTATTTTTCTGCAGTTTACAAAGCTGCACGCTTGCTAAACATGATCATCAGCTATGAATGTAAGGATTTGGAATATCTGGATTATGAAATAAGATCCTATAAACGTAGTCTCACCGGAAAGTATAAGCCGCTTGCCACTGAAAAGCTGATTTTTAAGGTGATTAAAATGAATCCTGATTTCAATAATATAAGAAGGAACGAAATATATTGGCATCAGATTGATCCTCTTATTGAGATTATAGAGAAGGACAAATATGAAATGCAGATTAGGAAATATTTCGATTTTGTAAAATGGGTGGAGAAGAAGTTCAAAAAGGATGCAGGCTAAATAATAATGCCCGG
>SCQV01000309.1 GCA_004299085.1 Chitinophagaceae bacterium
AACTGCCAATTTATATACCCGGTGCTTTGAAATGTATTTACCTTTTGAGTTTGATAACCAGCATTATCATTTACCCAGTTGAGAATATTTTCGCTTCCTCTAAGCGGTTGAGGATCTTTAGTGCCTGGCCAGTATGGCTGCCAGTTAGGCTGATAAAGAAAAATATGACTGTTAAGTTCGTTTGCGCTTCTATAAGGGGCATCTGTAGATGGGTAATGATCATTATCTACCCTGCCTGCCAAATCAATCCCTACCTTCAGGTATTTTGTCACCTGAACCCCAATATTTGCTCTAAGATTATATCGCTTTATATTTTCAGTACCGAACTTGTATTGCCCATCCTGGTAAACCTGGCCAAACGATAGGAAATAAGTTGTACTTTTACCACCACCTGAAACAGCTAAATTAGCTCTGTGTTGGGGAGTCCAATTCTTAACAATAAAATTATACCAATTTGTATTGGGATAATTAGGATCATTCCCCGCTTTATATTTTGCCAAATCTGTGGCTGAATATGCCGGAGACAACCCCTGCTGAGCATTAATCTCATTGGATACCAGAGCAAAAGTATACGAATCTGCCATAATAGGGTTTCTGGTCGGTTGGCTTAATCCTTCATCATACGAGAAATCAATTTCAGGAGCAGAATCAAGTTTCCCCTTTTTTGTAGTTACCAATATCACCCCGTTAGCTGCCTCTGCCCCATAAATTGCAGCTGAAGCATCTTTTAAAACAGAAATACTTGCAATATCATTTGGATTAAGTTGTCCCAGTCCTCCTCTTTCTACGCCATCAATAATAACAAGTGGAGATGTATTCCCTGTTGTACTCATTCCTCTTATAAGGATGGAAGGATCATCTCTACCCGGCTCACCTGTTGGGGAATTGATAATAACTCCAGGCAATTGCCCTGCAAGTGAGCTTGCCACGTTGATAGCTGGACTTTTAGCAATATCTTTTCCACTAACAGAAACTATAGCTCCTGTCAAATCTGATTTCTTCTGCGTACCATACCCCACCACCACCAACTGATTCAATCCGGTGGAAGTCGCTGCTAACGAAATATCAAAAGTCATTCTTCCATTTACGGAAATCGTTTTGGGAGTATATCCTAAATAGCTCACTACCAACACAGCCCGATCTGACACCTCTAGACTAAACTTCCCCTGTGCATCTGTAATTGTACCTATGTTACTCCCTTTCACTTTTACCGTAACGCCTGCCAGCGGTTGTCCCGTAGCAGAGTCGCTGACCAGACCCGTTATTTCTTTAGCGGGAAGTACTTTGACTACCGGCAACACAGACCTTGGCCTTACAATAATAATCTTATCTTCTATTGTATAACTAAGCGGCTGGCCCGCAAATGCCTGATTCAGCGCTTCCTGCACACTCGCATCTTTCACATCCAGAGTTACTGGCGTTGCCTCCCGGATGGTTTTGTTGGAATAAATAAAATTATAGCCGGTTTGTTCGCGGATTTGTTTGAATACCTGTTTGAGCGTTATTTGCTTTCCGGTAATAGTTACCTTTTGGGCAAAGGCTGCTGCGCTCACCTGAAGACAACCAACCAGCATTAAAAAGCATGTGAGCTTCATAACCATCACCATTTTTGGGGAGATACCAAAGCATCCTGATTTTTCAGATGCTTTGGAAAGAGCATTCCAATGCATATCTTTGTATTTTGTCCGAAGGATTTCCTTCGGAAGGTTAAATAATAAATATTCTTTACCGAGTGTTTTTATTTAGCTTTTTTCAACCGGGTTCTGATCGCCATCAGAATCCGGTTTTTTGTTCGTTGAATGCTTGATCGAGCGAAGTCGAAATGAAGCCGAAACGAGTATTTTATGGACTCATGATATTCATATTTATGGCGTTACAATAATTGTTTTATTATTTTCAATCTGATAGTGAATACTTCCTGTCTTTTGCAATACTTCAAAAACTTTAGAAAAGGGAATATTCCGCGGGATAGAACCGGTAAAAAGATCAGGGATATTTCCATCAACAACAATGTCCACATTATACCATCTGGATAGCTGTTTCACTATTTCCTGCACATTATCATTATCAAACCAGAATAAATTATTTTTCCACGCAATAACCTCATTAGTATTGACATTTTCATCCGTTCTCATTTCTCCACTTCTATCCACCTGTGCTGCTTCTCCCGGTCTGAGCAATAATGCGTTATTTCCCTCTGTCACCTTGACAGCGCCTTCAAGCAGAGTAGTTTTTATGGTGGCTTCATCATTATATGCCATTACATTAAAATGCGTCCCCAACACATGTACAGTCATTCCTTTAACGGTAACTTTAAATGGCTGCTTCACATTCTTTGCCACTTCAAAATACGCTTCTCCAGTCATAGATACTTCTCTTTCCTTCCCTATAAAGGCTGTTGGGAAGCGAATAGAGGAAGCTGCATTCAGCCAGACTTTGGTGCCATCTGGCAATACCACTTCATATTGTCCGCCGCGAGGAGTAGCAATAGTGTTATATTCAATCTGTGATCTCTGATCTGTGATCTGTGATCTTTGGTTCGCATTATAAGCCAATAATCCATTGTTTAACTTGATCACTTTCGTATTTCCCTGTAAGGACAACGTGCCTGTATTTGCACTATCCAGAATGATTTGTTTCCCATTTGCCAAAGTCAATATAGCATTGTTACCGCCTGGTTTAAAATCTTTTTTTATTAGTGTTGTTGCAATCTTTGGTTGTACCTCGCCGGCTTTAAAAAATAAAGTATAAAATCCTCCTGCTAACAGAATCAGCACGGCTGCTGCGGCTGCCCACCGCCAACGGAAATTCCTTTTCGCAACTTTTGAAAAAGCGGTTTTCTGTAGTTCTTCCGATGGCAACTTTGCAATCTTTTCCCTGATTGCCAGTAAGCTCCTGAAGGTTGATTCATCCATTACATTCATATTTCCATCTGCAAACTTCAAAGCAGACTTATCAAAAGATTCATACCATTTCTCCACTTGTGATTTCTCCTGTTCCGTTGCTTCTCCGGAAAGATACTTACGGATAAGTATTGTTAATTCGGTTTGCGTCATATTTTTGTTTCAGGCCTCCTTATAGGTAATTGCATGAGAAAAGATTTACCGCCATATCAGAAAAAAAAGTTTTGTAACTTTACTCATGAATTAAAATTATGAACGAAAACTTTACACATTATAGTGATCAGGAATTGCTGGCTTCGATACAGAGCGGAGATGAGCAGGCATTCAACGAATTATACCATCGTTATTATAAGCTGCTTTGCCACAAGGCATATCAACGAATTCCCTCTTATACATTCGTGGAGGAAATAGTGCAGGATGTATTTGTAAATGTCTGGATAAAGGCGAATGAGTTAGACGTAAATGGCAATGTCAAAGCGTATCTGTATGCTACGTTACGCAACAAAATATTATATGAGCTGCGTACAGAATC
>SCQV01000310.1 GCA_004299085.1 Chitinophagaceae bacterium
CAGGTTTCAAGTTTCAGGTTCCAAGTTCCAGGTTTCAAGTTCCAGGTTCCAAGTTTGGATGATTCTGAAACAACTCTGGAACCATTCTGAAACTATTCTGAAACTATTCTGAAATAATCCTGAAACCTATCTTAACCTGTTGAGTGATTTTACCAACCTTTCATCATTATAAATCCCTCTGGCTGCGAGAAATAGCAAAACCACTATAATTACCGGTAAAAAAGCCGCAGGCAAGTACGTGGCAGATACCAGCATCTGGGATTCCTGCCATTGTACGGCTTCTGTTTTTATTTTAAAATACTGCAATGCAATAATAGCAATGGAAAGGAGCAGGTTGATGACCGTCAGCTTAAATTGCAAAGGCCTTTTCTTAAATAGAAAAATACACACAATGGCTAATGCAATAATGATCATCAGGAGAATAAAATACAAATAGCTGCTCTGCCCGGTAAAATACTGGTAAGAATTGTTCACAAGCTTTGCGCGCCAGAGATTAGGATTGTAAAAGCTGATGACTGCACCTAATATGGCAGCTACCAATAAATAAATTGTTTGCCTGCGTTGGATCATAATAAAGGATAAGATTGAGCCGTAAAAATAGGAAAATTTTATCTGCCGATCACAACTCTTTGCGTTTCCCGATATTTTCCATCGGATATTTCAATAAAATAGACTCCCGCCGATAAATCTGAAATATCTATTTGTACCTGAACCGGACTACCACTAAACTGTTGCAACTTTTGCGTTTTGCCAGAGGCATCAAATATTCTTAAAGTTTTAATGCCTATAACTCTTTTATTATCAGAAGTCGCACTATGATAACCTTTAAACTTCACATGCTGTTCATTGGAAGGCAAGTTAATAGTTATAGAATTTTGAGCCGGCACGCAAGACAGTGTTAAGGAAGTTGACAGCATTCAGCAATGACCTATTTTTGCTTGGCTTGAAACGAGCAAAGGAAATTTCCCCTCTGGCATTCCGGTTAATTTCTAATGTATCACTTTTCTGGGCTATTGCATTTGTAAAACCAAAGGACAGCCAGACTGCAGGTAGAATTTTGGCAAAGTTTTTCATAGCTTGAATATTTTAAAATCTTATAAAATGGTAAAAAACTGCATCAAATGAATTATCATGTATTATTAAAGTATCGTTAACAATACGTTCAACAACATAAACATTTGGGTATTCGTACTGTCCATAGAACTTCATGATAAAAGTCTTATCTCCACTGGTATAAGTTCCTATATCTTTGTACCAATAGATTATAGTGTATAATGTTATGGAGTCATTATAAAATTGTTTAATCGTATTGCTATTATTTCCAAACTCCCAGAAAATATCGTCAAAATATTGCACATTATTAGACATTATTCCCCCCCTTGCATAAGATAATTTCCACTTTCCCTGAATATGTGCACGGATCACAGGGAGAGGCTTATCATACAAAGTAATATTTGAATATAGCTTCTGGGACTTATCTTTTTTGCAACTGGGGAGACAAGACATAATTGTCAGAAATAAAATCGGAGCAAATAGGAGATGTAACTTTCTCATGGTACATTCATTTTTATAAAGACAACAAAAGTTTGCAAAACGCTGCATCGAATAAAAAATTTTACCCCATATAGCACTGGTTTTACGGTAATATATTTTAAGAAATTAAAAACGGCTCAGGAAAGTCAGTTGACTTTTATCGCTTCCATCGGCATTCATGATCCATAATCTTCCATTCGAACCACGGGAATCGTTATAAACGGTCTTGCTTCCATCCCGGCTCCAGGTGCAGTTGTAAGCCTGATCGTTCGTAAGTTGTATTAAATTACTTCCTTCTGCATTCATTGCCCAAATCCGGGAATATTGCATATTAGGGAAATGGCCAGTAAATATTATTTTCAAGTTTTGAGAAGAATATTTATGGTTGCCCATATCACAAGCTTTATCTTCACTTAGCATACCAATCTTTTTTATGCTGCTATCAAGAAATCTAAAACTATAAATATCTTCATTCAAGCCTACATATATAAAATTATCATTACTAATCCATTCAGACATTCTGCCTCTCACAAGCCATTTTTTTTCGGAAGTCATTGGATCAATAATAAGAATACCACAAGCATTTTCTTCTAGGGGTGTAACTGCGCTCCCGCAATCGGTATTATCATACGCGATCCATTTCCCATCAGGGCTCCATGCCGGCTCACCATTCGTGGAGCCTAAATCCGGCGGACATATACAGGGTGATTCTAAGACAGAATTTTTTATTTTGCAGCTAACCATGGAAAGCAGAAGACGAATAACATTATAGTTATGAGTCTTTTCATCAGCGGTACTATTAGACGTTTGAAATGAAATACAAATCGAGGTCGGTTTATGACACCTAATACGGGAGGAGAAGAATCCTCTGTGAAAAGAATTTCAGCAAGAGAGTATTGTTTCATAAAAGTATTTTTAAAGGGTGAGCTAATGTAAGTGAAAGGTTTTATAAAACCAAATATTGTTTATTAACTCCACAAATCTTATTTATTTCTCCTAGTCAGGACAGAGATAAACATGCATCAATCCGACTATTGATTTTGCCTTGCATGCCCTTTTTTTTCACTACTTTAGCTTTTCTTAAACCGGCTATTTATTTTGTCTGCATTTTTACCTGAAAATGAAAAGCTGCTGCTGGAGCAGATCAGCGAAGATAATGAGGAAGCTTTCTCACAGGTTTTTCATGCTTATAAGGATAAGCTGTATGCTTTTATTTATAGAATAACGGAGTCCAAAGAATTGTCCTCTGATATCGTTCAGGATACTTTTTTAAAAATATGGGAATTAAGAGGAAAACTTTTCTCCATCGAAAATTTTAATGCTTATCTTTTCCGGATGGCTCAAAATCAGGCTATTAATCAACTCCGGCGCATGTCCAGAGAAACCCTGATCCTGATGGAACGGCAAAAGGAAAATAATCCCTCGTCAGAAACACCCGAAGAAGAGTTGCGGTATAAAAATATTTCTGCTTATATCCGGGAAATTGTCCACAGCCTTCCACCCCAGCAAAAAGCAGTTTACACCCTGAGCAGGGAACAAAATCTAAAGCAGGAAGAAATCGCCAGGCAATTACAAATATCCATCTCTACTGTACAGAATCACATGACTCAGGCGCTGAGGACTATCAGGGAGAAGCTGAAAAAGCGATTGAACGAATGAGCGAGGCAGCGAGAGGGCGGTTTTGCGATTATGAGAGAAGGCGACTATACGGCGATGTTGATAGGAGGACAGGCAGGAACAGTGGGAAGTGAAAAACAGAGAAAAGATTTGATGTAAAATATTCATGCAGAAAAATATAAATCAGAAATGATGAGTAAGATTAAAACACACAGAGATTTAAATGTGTATCAATTATCTTTTGAAGCAGGCATGGAAGTATTTGAAATTTCTAACTGATTCCGAAGGTGAAGCCGCTGAAACGCAAGTGTGGTTAGATTATGCCTTGGCTTGTAAATACATTGATGAGAAAACACATCATGCTCTTGATGATAAATATGACCACATCCTTGCTATGTTGCTAAATATGGCTATTGACCCGGGAAAAGGGTCTTTTTGAATTTTCCCCGCATTTACGCGAAGTCGCCCTTTCATCCTGTCCCTCAAAAAAATCTTTTCAAAGAACTGGGAGTTTTCTTTTGCCCGATTGTCTTATTAATATATGTCCACAGACAGATTACAATATTTACTCGACAAGCTTTTTCATCGTCAATGTTCGCAAGATGAAAAAGAAGAGCTATCCTTATGGATTGACACAGTTCCTGACGACGAAGAATGGAAAGAACGTCTCAGCCGTATCTGGAATAGTTTCGGGCCGTCAGAAAAGATGGAGCCTTCCAAAGCAGATTCCGTTTTAAAAGAAATCCTGAAGAAAGGGACTGATAAACCAGCAAATGTCAAAGCCCTAAAACCGCGTTACACCAGCGTTTCCGGACAAATGATGCGCTGGTCGGTAGCTGCCGCCGCCATTATAGGCATTCTTATCATTTTATCAGTTATTTATCTTTCAAAGAGACCTCCCACTGCCAGCCGGGAACTGGCTTCTAACAATAATATTACAGGGCAAAATGACATTAAGCCGGGTGGCAACAAAGCCACCTTAACTTTGGCCAACGGGAAAATTATTGTTCTGGACAGCATTCATAACGGATTACTGACGAACCAGCATAACAGTAATATCATAAAAGTTAGCAGCGGATTAATCTCGTATAATATAAATCGCAGATCACAAATCACAGATCACAGTTCACAGATAGAATACAATACCCTCTCCACACCGCTTGGCGGACAATACCAGCTCATTCTTCCGGATGGAAGTAAAGTATGGCTCAATGCAGGTTCATCCCTGAAATTCCCTGTTGTTTTTTCAGGAAAAGGAAGAATGGTTATGGTGAGCGGTGAAGCTTATTTTGAGATTGCTAGAAATAGCAATATGCCCTTTGTAGTCCATATTACTTCTCCTGATGGAAAAGATAAAGGCATTGTGGAAGTATTAGGTACAAATTTTAATATTGACGCTTACAATGATGAATCAAACATAAAAACAACACTTATTGACGGATCTATTAAAGTGTTGAACGGCAATGACAGCAAGATGCTGGCCCCGGGTGAACAGGCAGAAATGAAAGGGAATGGAGGCATTCAATTAAATAAAGAAATTAATCTGAATGAAGTGATTGCATGGAAAAACGGATTATTTGATTTTGAGGGAAATAATATAGAAGAAGTCATGCAGCAATTAGCTAAATGGTACGACATTAAAGTGGATTATCAGAACGTCCCATCCACTCAATATGTAGGCACTATTTCCAGAAATTCCAATATATCTGAAGTTTTGAAGATGCTGGAAATGACCGGTACCGTACATTTTAAAGTGGAAGGCAGAACAGTGACGGTCATGCAGTAATCTATGATCTATGATCTCCGATCTGTGATCTATGGTGGATCGGTCTCTGATGCGAAGAAGTTGTATGATATGAAAATATTGTATTAAATCAGACATCATAAAATAAATTTAATAATTTCTGATTTGCCGATCTCTGATTTGCAGAAATTACTTCTTAACGAGAAAGAACAATAAATCAGACATCAGAACATCAGACATCGAAAAATAGATTTAATTATCTCTGATTTTTTGATCGCTGATTTGCAGAAATTACTTCTTAACGAGAAAGAACAATAAATCAGACATCGAAAAATAGATTTAATTATCTCTGATTTGCCGATCTCTGATTTGTAGAAATTACTTCTTAACGAGAAAGAACAATAAATCAGGCATCATAAAATAAAACATCATAAAATAAAAATATATGGGGCCGTAAACAACCTATCCTGAAAATAAAAACCGGATTCTGAAGGCAATCAGAACCCGGCAAACTCAGGCAAAAGCTAATCACTGCGTTCAACAAATGATTATTTCACCATAAAACCATACAAAGGTATGAAAATTAGATATCTACCCTATGGCGTACCTAAACGCTCAACGGGGCTTCCAAA
>SCQV01000311.1 GCA_004299085.1 Chitinophagaceae bacterium
ATTGACAGCGAGGATGTTTTAATGACGGCTGCGCGCCTGCTCACAGATGCTTCGGTATTTCTGTCAGTGGAAGGATCTCAAACTAAAAATATAAAAATAGATGGCGGAGATATTTCCAAAGCTAAGACATCCATCGTTTTTAAGGATGGAGCGGGTAAAAGTTCGCTTCAATTAAGACAATAATGTGTCATTTCATTGTTATTTTTTAGAAATTGTTAAAATAATATTAAGATTGGGTAAAATAGTATTTGGAATGTGAAAAAAGCCATTGTAACATTGCACTATATAATGCAAACGATTGTTTCATTTTTTAAATTAACCAGTTTATGACCTATATTTACTATCCGGTTGCAGCTCGTTCTTCTTCACTGCAGTATGCATCCACAGAAATATTCAGCTTGTATTTATCTTTTGTAATTCCGTAAACGAGTGCTTCTGTTTATGGAACGTACTCAGTAAGGTTATTCTATTTTGTGAGATAGCTAAACTATCGCATCCCTGTGAATATTTTTCACAAAAAATTATATTTTTTAGATACTAAAAACTGCAATATGAAACAAAAATTAATTGTATGCCTGACTGTATTGCTGGCGGCAACAGGAGCGCTTTCTGCGGTGCCTTCGCATGCCTCTCCATTTATGAAAAAGCCTGTAATTATTCTGCCGGCTAAAATCCAGGTTACCGGCTTGGTGACGGACAGCACAGGCTCGCCCTTACCGGGGGTAACCGTTTATGTTCAAAATGATAAAAGTATCGGGACTACCACAGATATGAACGGTAAGTATATTTTGGAAGTCCCCGGAGACGCTACTTTGGTATATAGTATGATAGGCTTTGATGAGCAGCACATTTTAGTAAAAGAAAGAAACACCATTAACGTAATACTTAAGCCGTCTTCTAATACTTTAGGTGAAACAGTGGTCACTGCATTTGGTGTGCACCAAAAGAAGGTGGATGTGGTTGGTGCAGTAACAAGCATCAATCCGGAAGAATTAAAGATCCCCTCCAGTAACCTGACAACGGCCCTTGCGGGAAAACTTTCCGGCATCATTGCTTATCAGAGAAGCGGCGAACCGGGAGCTGATAATGCTAATTTCTTTGTCCGGGGTGTTACCACCTTTGGATATAATAAAGATCCTTTGATCCTGGTAGATGGCATTGAAATGACGGCTACTGATCTGGCACGCCTGCAGGTAGATGATATCGCCAATTTTTCCATTCTGAAAGATGCTACGGCTACCGCTTTATATGGCGCACGCGGCGCCAATGGCGTCATCCTGATTAATACCAAAGAGGGTAAGGAAGGGAAAGCGCATGTAGAAGTAAGGTTTGAAAATTCCATATCGGAACCTACCAAAAGTATCCAACTGGCAGACCCGGTTACCTACATGAAATTGGATAATGAGGCTGTATTGACCAGGAATCCTCTTGGAGTAACACCTTATACAAATAGTGAAATTGATAACACGGCTTCCAGTAAAAACCCTTATGTATATCCTGCCAATGACTGGCAAAGCATGCTGTTCAAGCAATATGCGATTAACCAACGCGCCAATATGAATGTAAGCGGAGGTGGAACGGTTGCACGTTATTACCTGGCGGCTACCTTTAATCAGGATAACGGAGTGTTGAACGTGCCGAATGAAAGTAATTTCAATAATAATATTAATCTGAAGACGTATGAGTTGCGTTCCAATGTCAATATCAATATTACCAAAACTACTGAAGTAGGTGTGAAGTTATATGGCACTTTTGATGATTATAACGGACCGATTTACAGCGGTACCCAGGTATATCGCAATGTAATGCGTACTGATCCCGTTTTGTTCCCGGCTTATTTTCCTAAAGATAGTGCCCACGCCTATTTGCATCATATCCTGTTCGGTAATTATGATCTGGGTGAATACCTGAATCCTTATGCTGATATGGTAAAGGGATACAAGGAGTATTCCCAGACGCTTATGTTGGCTCAATTTGATCTGAAACAAAATTTAGACTTTCTGGTAAAAGGATTGACCTTGGATGCGATGTTCAATGCTACCCGGTATTCTTATTTCAGTGTGGTACGGCAATACGTTCCTTTTTACTACCAGGTGGGATTTTATAATAAGGAGAATAATACTTATACGCTCGGCCCCATTAATGAGGCGAGTGGTGAAGAGTTTTTGAGCTATGATGAGAGCGGTAAAACGCTGAAGGCCACTACATATATACAGGCTATATTGAATTATCACCATTCCTTTAATGTCAATCACAACATTAGTGGCCTTTTGGTTTTCCTGATGCAAAACCAGGTGGATGGAAATGCCGGAAGCCTGCAGGAATCCCTGCCACACCGGAATCTCGGGGTATCCGGCCGGTTTACTTATGCATTCAAGGATACTTACTTTGGAGAATTCGACTTTGGGTACAATGGTTCGGAGCGATTTGACAAGCAACACCGTTTTGGCTTTTTCCCTTCGGCAGGCTTAGCCTGGCAGGTATCTAATGAAAAATTCTGGCAGCCTATAAGCAGCATCGTCAACAACCTGAAATTGCGGGCAACTTACGGATTGATTGGTAATGATAACATTGGCACTGCTTCCGAAAGGTTTTTTTATTTATCGGATGTAAATATGAATGATGCCGGCAAGGGCGCCACTTTCGGTATAGACAACGGCTATCATTTGAACGGTATTACCGTGAACAGGTACAGTAATTCAAAAATAACATGGGAAACTTCCTATAAAACTAATGTAGGCTTTGATTTAGGATTATTTAATACCGTTAATATTACAGCAGACTTCTGGAAAGAGCATCGTACTAACATCCTGATGACACGCTCTTATATTCCCACTACGATTGGGCTGAATGCTAATGCTATCCCCCAGGCCAATGTCGGACAGGCTAACGGCAAGGGGGTGGATTTATCTTTAGATTATTCCAAATTCTTTACGAATACTTTTTGGGCTAAAGCCATGGCCAACTTTACTTACGCTGTCACTGATTTTTCGGTTTATGAAGAACCCCAATATCCCGATGCTCCCTGGAAATCGCACGTAGGATATCCCATAGATCAGCAGTGGGGTTATATTGCCGAACACCTTTTTATAGATCAGAAAGAGGTAGAAAATTCACCCCAACAAAGTTTTGGTGATTACGGGGCCGGTGATATTAAATATCGCGATATTAACGGCGATGGAAAGATCACCACACTGGATCAGGTTCCCATTGGCTACCCTACTTCTCCGGAGATAGTTTACGGTTTTGGTGTTTCTCTTGGCTTTAAGAGCTTTGATTTCTCTACTTTCTTCCAGGGATTGTCACGTGAATCTTTCTGGCTGGATTTTAATGCCATTGCACCATTTGTTTCTTATCGTTATAAAGATGATCCTACCGCTCTAAATAGTTTGACTTTAAAAAACCAGTTACTTGGGGCCATTGCAAATAATCACTGGTCGGAGTCCAACCAGAATGAATATGCATTATGGCCAAGGCTCAGTACGTCGTCGTCTATAGGGAATGGTAATAATTCTCAAACAAGCACCTGGTTTATGCGCAACGGGTCCTTCCTCCGGTTAAAAGATGTCCAGGTGGGATATACGATGCCTTCCAGGCTGACTGAAAGAATCAAAGTAAAAAGTGTCCGTTTCTATCTGGATGGCATCAACCTGTTATATTGGAGCCCTTTCAAATTGTGGGATCCCGAAATGGCGGGAAATGGGTTGGGTTATCCGATACAACGGGTATTTAATGTTGGCGTACAAGCATCCTTTTAATCATAAAAAGCAATGAAAATGACAAAATATAATCAATTTAAAAAGAGGCCGAGCCTGAAAAAATATAGAAAAGCCGGACTGATTGCCATGTTATGGATGAGTGCGTGCTTGTTTAATTCCTGCCATTATCTGAATGTGGTACCGGATGATGTAGCTACGCTGGATTATGCTTTCAGGGAAAGCGCGCAGGCAGAAAAGTTTTTATTTACTTGTTATTCTTACCTGCCTGATTATTCTAATTTTGAAACCATGCCCGGGTTGATCACGGGAGATGAGATTTGGTTTTTTTACCCCCCCCTCGATTTTAATTCAACTGCCTGGCAGATTGCCAGGGGTAATCAAAACGTAGTCAATCCATATTTGAATTACTGGGATGGCAGTAATAATGGGAAACCTATGTTCCAGGCCATCCGCGATTGTAATACTTTTCTGGCTAATATTGGTAAAACGCCCAACCTGGCGCCTGAGCAACGGGACCGTTGGATAGCTGAGGCGGAGTTTTTGAAAGCCTATTACCACTGGTTCCTGTTGAGAATGTATGGGCCCATACCCATCATTGATAAAAACCTTCCGGTATCTGCAGAGCCGTCAGAAGTGAAAGTATATCGGGAGCCGGTTGATTCCTGCTTCAGTTATATTGTCAACCTGATTGATACTGCCATGGTGAACCTGCCTCTCCAACTGGATGATCAGGTTTCAGAAATGGGGAGGATCACCAAGCCTGTTGCCGCGGCCATCAAAGCCCGGATACTTATGACTGAGGCCAGCCCGCTGTTCAACGGCAATGCGAGTTATGCCAATTTCGTGGATAACAAGGGCAGGCATTTGTTTAATTCGGCATCCGATCCTGCCAAATGGCAAAAAGCCGCGGAAGCCTGTAAGGAGGCTATTGATCTTTGCCAGGCGCAAGGCTACACTTTAAATCATTTTCAGCCGATAGTCAATAATTATAACCTGGATTCGGCTATGCAGATACAAATGGATTTGCGCACGGCCATTACTCAAAAATGGAATTCGGGTGAGATTTGGGCAGCATCCAATAGCATGGCCAACAATATCCAGCGTTTTGCGGAGGCCTTCCTGGGATTTATACCTCATGCCACCCAGCAACGGGCCATGTATGCCCCCCCCTTGAAAATAGCTGAAATGTTTTATACCCAAAATGGAGTCCCCATTGATCAGGATAAAACCTGGAATTATGCCACAAGGTTTGATTTAGACACTGGGAAGGAGGCCAATAAAGATTATATAAAGACTGGTTATGTGACGGCACAACTTAACTTCCACAGAGAGCCCCGGTATTATGCCGATTTGGGCTTCGATGGAGGCATTTGGTACGGGCAGGGAGTGTATGATATTGATAATGCTTTTCATGTAGAGGGCAAAGCGGGACAGTATTCTGCCAGAACACAGGCATCCAATTATTCCATTACAGGCATGTATGCCAAGAAATTAGTTAATTTTTTAAATGTTAACCAGTCGAACGGAACCTTACAAATACAAACTTACCCCTGGCCTATCATCCGGCTGGCAGAGCTGTATTTATATTATTCAGAAGCGCTGAATGAAGTCAATGGGCCTACTCAGGAAACACTCCATTGGATTGATCTGGTGCGGGCACATGCCGGCATTCCTTCTGTAGAAGATTCATGGACTCAATATTCTACTGACCCCACAGAATATACTACCAAAGATGGATTTAGAAAAATAATACACCAGGAAGAGTTGATAGAAATGGCTTTCGAAGGTGAACGATATTGGGATATCCTGCGGTGGAAAGAAGCGGAGCAAATGTTCAATCAGCCTATTAAGGGATGGGATATTACCCAGGAAGATGCAAAGGCTTATTATCAGCCGGTACTATTATTTGGACAGGCCTTTAAGCTACGGGATTATTTCTGGCCCATTCAAGAGCAGGATATTATCGTTAACCATAACCTGGTACAAAATCCAGGCTGGTAATTAAAAAAATGATCATTAAAATTTATAGTTATGCAAACGTATAAAAATTTATTACTAATTATAATGACAGGAGCCTTGTTATCTTCCGGCTGTCAACAGGCCAGGCTTGTCGGACCTATTGATCACAGCAAAGCGGTTCCGGGTAAGGTAAGTAATATAGTGGTGACTAACCTGAATGGCGGCGCCAAGATCACCTATACTTTGCCCGAAGATAAAGACTTGTTTTATGTGGAAGCTGATTACGAACTCAGGCCGGGGGTGAAAGAGCAGGTAAAATCTTCTTATTACAATAATTACTTGGTGGTGCAAGGCTTTGCCGATACCATTGCACATGAAGTGAAATTATACACTGTCAGCAGGAGCGGAGTGAAATCGCAACCCCTCTCGGTAACCGTCGAGCCTTTGATTTCTCCGGTGTTGTCCACCTACAGCACCTTGAATTATGAAGCGGATTTTGGTGGCATACATGCTACCTTTACGAATACTTACCTCGCGAACATTGTGATGGTGGTGTTGATCAAAGATTCTACAGGTACCTGGGAAGATTATGATAAATATTATAACAGCGTCGCATTGGGCGCATACTCAGTCAGGGGGCTTCCGGCGGTAGCCACTACTTTTGGTGTCTATTTGAAAGACCAGTGGGATAATCATTCCGATACACTTGTCAAAAAGCTGACTCCCATCTTTGAGACACAATTAGATAAGTCGAAATTCAAAGATATGTCGGCTTATTTGCCGGGAACACCGTCAATATACAGCAGTTCTTATCCCATGTATAAATTGTGGAATGATAACATCAACGACTTTTATCATACCACACAGAATGTGAGCGATGGCGCAGGCTTCCCCTTACATTTTGCCTTTGATCTGGGCGTACAAGCCAGGCTCAGCAGGATGAAAATATGGCCACGACAGGGAGACTGGGCCTATACTCATGGTAACATTAAGGATGCTGAAATATGGGGTACCAATGAAGATCCGAGCAAATGGCGGCCTTTCAGCTTTAATGGCTGGACTCATCTGGCGGATTATCACTGCTATAAGCCTTCCGGCTCGCCGGTAGGTACCAACACTGAAGCCGACATCGAGCTTTCCATAGAAGGCCAGGAGGTGGAATTCCCCATCACTGACCCGTCCGTAAGGTACATTATGATCAATGTGATTGATAGCTGGTCTGATGCCCCCAATTCTCCTTCCGGATTTATACACGTGGCGGAAATGACCTTTTGGGGACAACCGCAATAACTAATTTATTAAGTAATAATGATCACCAGATAAAACGTTATTAACCATGAAATCAAGACTTTATCAGAAACTCCTCGTTGCCATATTACTGCTTGCCTGCATGGTTGCAGCCTGTTCCAAAATGGACCGTACTTATCAGAACTTCTTAAAAGGAGGTACTATTATTTACCCGGGTAAGGCTGATTCCCTGAGGCTCTACCCCGGTAATAACCGGATTAAGATCACCTGGCTGCTAACTTCCGATCGCAGCATTGTATTATGCCGGATTTACTGGAACAATAAAGCGGATTCAGTGAATGTGCCGGTGATAAGAGGCAAAAATGTGGATACAGTCAGTGTGATCATAGACAGCCTTGCAGAAGGATACTATAATTTCGAGATCTACACTTATGATAAAGCGGGAAATATTTCCGTCCCGGCGGATACTATCGGCCAGGTCTTTGGGGCAACTTACGCTGCATCGTTACACAACAGGATCATCAAGAATATGTATTGGGATCAGGATACCGCTTATATCTTCTGGTATGCTCCACCCGAAGGAGCCGTTGGTTCGAAATTAGATTACCAGGATCAAAACGGGAGGGCCCATAACATTTCAATCACGACCCAGGATACATTGACCCTGTTGCCGGATTTTAAATTGCATGACGGCTTTCAGTTCCAAACGGGATACCTTCCGGATTCAATGGCTATAGATACGTTTTATGCGGCGCTCACACATAAGACAGTAGATGATACCCTGACCGTTGTCTTACCGCCCTATCCGTCACCTGATGGACAATATATGATCGTAAATAAAAATAGTGATATGGCGGTTACTGTAAAAGGCGCTGCTACTGGTAATAATGCTGATATCATCCAGTCCCCGTTTACGGGAGCTGCCAGCCAGCTTTGGAATTTTGTCACCGCTCCTACATCCGGTTATTACGAAATAAATAATGTCAATAGCGGCAGTCCTTATGCAATAGCCGTAAGTAGCGCTTCCACAAGCGATGGCGCAAAGCTGGTACAATATAAATTTGGCACCAGCAAAAACGATCAATGGGAACTGGAAAAGGCGGACGGGAATTACTACAAGATCACTAACCTGAAAAGCCAGAAAGTCATGGAGGTAAAGGATAACGATACAAACGATGGCGCTACCGTCCAGCAAAACACCTGGAATGGAGGGGATAACCAATTATTTAAATTGGTATGGAACCTGGCATTGGATAAAACCGTCACTGCGAGCAGCGGAGGTTCTCATCCCGGCTCAGATGTAGTGGATGGAGATAATAGCACTTTCTGGCAACCTAACAGTGGGGACCGTACAGATGATAAAATGGTATGGGTACAGATAGACCTGGGGACTGAACAGGTATTTGATGCATTAGATCAATACTGGATAAAAGGAAATCAGCACATTGGCAGCTATAAGGTTCTCTATTCCAATAATGGCAGTACCTGGAAGACGGCTTATGATTCGGGAAGCACCGGAGTGAACACAGGGGAAAATACGGCTACTTTCCCACCGGTTCAGGGGAGGTATATAAAATTGGAACTCAATTTTGCGGATGATGGTAATGTGAATATTGCGGAAGTAAGGGCTTATTACATTCCACAATAAAGTATGATTGATAATCTGCAATTATCATAAGAAATCATAGTCATCTGCGTGCTATTGCCATTACTTATATAAAAACGGATAATCAATAAACTTCCTGACCTTTAACAGGGAAAGGAAGTTCTTTTTTATGTGTTTTAATAAATAATATGAAAAAAAGCCGGTTATTTAAAATAGTCATAGTTGCGTTTTGCCTGATGGCATTTAAAGGAGAGCGCCTTTCTTCTTTTGTGGAAAATATTCCTGACTTTTCTTTTGCCGGATATGAAAGAAATGAACAATCCATACCCTTGGTACCGGTAAAAGAAA
>SCQV01000312.1 GCA_004299085.1 Chitinophagaceae bacterium
TAATACCAGCATGAAAGATATTCCGGTCAGGGTGGAAGTAATTGGCACCGATGATATAAATGAAAAAATTGGCTCTACACCTGCCAACGTTTCCGAATTGTTAGGAGAGGCAAATGGCATACAGGTCTTGCCCACTTCTACTTCTACCGGTAATGTCAGTGTGCGTATAGAAGGGTTACAAGGACAATATACTCAGCTCCTGAAGGATGGTTTTCCCATGTATGGTGGCTTTTCGGGGGGATTAAGCATTTTACAAATTCCTCCATTGAATTTAAAAAGAGTAGAGATCATCAAGGGAGCGTCTTCCGCCTTATATGGCGGCGATGCCATAGCCGGTTTAATCAACTTTATTACTAAAAAGCCTGCTGACAAACCTTATTTTGACTTCTTACTAAATCAGTCTCAGCGCGGGGCTTCTGATATAAGTACCTTTTTCAGCAAGAGGAAAAATAATTTTGGAATAACACTGCTTGGAACTTATGACCGTCAATCACCCAATGATATTAATCATGATGGTTTTACAGATATACCTCAATCTGAAACGGTCACTTTTAATCCTACTTTGTTTTATTATTTCAATGACAGCACCACATTAAGCTTCTCTCTGAATGTTACGTCTGATAACCGAACGGGAGGAGACATTTATGCGATTAAAAATCAACCCGATTCTGTTCACAACTACGTAGAACATAACCTATCCCAACGGGATTATTATCAGTTAAACTTTGAAAAACATTTCCGGCACGGAAATATCCTGACAGTAAAAAACAGCTTATCTTATTATAAGAGAAAAATCATGCTTCCGGATGATGCTTTTGGGGGGACTGATATCAATTCTTATTCTGAGATATCCTATCTCTTAAACTGGAAAAAGAATAAGATGGTAGCCGGTGTGAATTTGCTGA
The DNA here is from genome assembly GCA_004299085.1 of Chitinophagaceae bacterium. GTDB lineage: Bacteria > Bacteroidota > Bacteroidia > Chitinophagales > Chitinophagaceae > FW021-bin31. The sequence continues at coordinate 906 of SCQV01000312.1, forward strand.
CGGATAATTTCAGGCAGAATAAGAAACTTAGCCTGTTGCCCGGTGATTACAGCTATACGACGCTGGGGGCATTTCTCCAGGATGATTGGGATATGCTGCCAAAAGTAACTGTTGAAGCGGGATTCAGAGGAGATGAGCAAAATAAATATGGATTTTTTGCATTGCCTCGTTTTGCATTGCTCTACAAATTAAGTCAGGGTCTTACAGCCAGAATTGGTGGAGGTATGGGGTACCAGATACCCTCTATATTTACTGTACTGCCTGATCAATCAGATTTCAACAATGTCCTGCCTATCAGTAATCAGGTGAATGCCATTACTTCGAAAGGCCTTAACCTTGATTTTAATTATGTGACTAATCTTACTGATGAATTGACTTTTGTGTATGATCAGACTTTTTTTATTACCAGGATCAACAACCCGGTTATCCCGCAAACGGATAGCTTATCGAAAGGGATATATTATTTTGAAAATGCTACGGGGCCTGAGATCGCCAAAGGGTTTGAAAGTAATTTCACTTTCGACCTGGATAATTGGGAATTGGTTGCTGATTACACCTACACCAACGCCGAAAATCAGTTTGACCGGATACATCCTTTCGTGCCCTTAGACCCGATGAACAAAATACTACTGACTTTAATATATGAAAAAGAAAATGATTTCAGGGCAGGAGTAGAATGGTATTACAGCGGAAGACAATACCTAAGTGATGGCAGCCGGGCAAGAAACTATTGGACCATGGATTTGGTTGGAGAAAAAATGTTCCATTACTTCAGCCTTATAGCTAATATAGAAAACCTCTTTGACGTGAGGCAATCCCGCTTTGGCCCACTGGTATTTCCTCCATATAATCATCCTTCTTTTGCGGAGATTTATGCACCGGTTGCGGGCATGACAGCTAATTTAGAGATGAGAATACGCTTCTGAACAGGAATTTTCTAATCCAGCCCGCGGTTGGCAGGTTCCTGGTAGAAATCATCACATCTTATGAAAATTCTTACTAACCTATTGCCAAATTTCGTGGTTCAGGTCATTTAAATTGTATTTGATTTTTGCAATTTAAACTTGAACCTTCTATTTTTCAACTCACTTTTTTATTCCTTGATCAGTATAATTGCTTTTAATCCCGATTTTGGGAAAGCGGAATGTCCAGTCAAAAAAATAGCGTTTTTAGAGAGGCCCTGAGGAATTATTTTGGCAAATAAAATATCAATCGCAATATTGCGATTAAATAGTAAATCATGGGAGCTACAAAAACCGATTTATTTAGTAGAAAGCAAAATGAAATGGCAAATATGGCAAAGGCAATTGCACACCCGGCTCGCATTGCTATTTTGCAACAACTCGTCAGAACTAATGCATGCATTTGTGGTGATTTAGTCAGGGAAATCGCTTTTAAAGTTTCAGAATTAATCCCCTATAACTGTCATCAATAGAAGCTCTTAGTCTTTTGAGCGGCTTGATTAGCTTTTCAGTTTTTTCATTATCTACGAGCCCCAGTGCGACTTTTGCAATAATATTATAATTTTTAGCAGAGTTACCTTTGCGCTTCAATTGACCATCTTCCCTGAAAATTACACCAGATTCCAATGCAGGTCATTCTCAATACTCCAGTGGCTTCTTATAGATTTATTGAGCAATTCAGCATCCTCTTTCAAGGAGCTAATATAATATCTGTATTCCGTCGAGCGTTCAAATGTCTTTTTTATTATTCTTTCTGATTTTATCCGCACCAGTGTTTGCAGATCTTTCCAATTTTCAAGACCTTCTAAAAGGACCTCTTTTACAGCAATCACTTCACATTGCCTCTTTTCTATCCAGCCATGCCCCGTGGTGGTATCTATATCTGTTTTCCGGGCTGCTTTTGAATTGAAAATATCTAATGAGTATCCGTAATAATACAAGTACCGGTTCCTGAAAAGCCGCCTTCCTTCTTTTATAATTCTTGTTCATTATTCAGACACTGTGTTACTTTTCCCCTGATGGAAAAGTAACCAAAAGATCCAGAAAAATCAAAGCTTCCACCCGCATAACCTACGCACGGCCCGCTGATTTTTCGGGCCAACGCTTCTTTGATTTCATTTCATCAAGAAGTGATCTGAATCTTGCCTTATCATGCCCTCTAAGTTTCCTTTGTACAATAGCGGATAATCATT
>SCQV01000313.1 GCA_004299085.1 Chitinophagaceae bacterium
GTAGATGTAAGATTGTTGATTAATGATCATAGATTTTAGAAGTATCGCAAATCATAAATCTGCATTCGTTAATCGTCATTCTGCAATCAGTTAATTTCAGGCTCTTGTTAGCTTAAGTTCGCACATAGTATTTATATTAATATTATAGTTCAAATGACTCTTATTCAACAATCTGTTTCCTTGATTTCGTTCCAATGAGCGATCTCTTTCAACCCATTAGTTCATAGGAGGCTTTCTTGCTGCCGATACAAGAAAATAACGAGTGCAAAATTGAGTTAACTAAACCGTATTAACTCACTCAATATTTGCTTCTCAATTCCTGTTGTCTTGTATTAATAAAATTGATAATGACTTCATTAGCTCCTTTACATAGCAATATCATGGTTCCCTGCTCGCGGGCATAAGGATCAGTAACGGAACCAACTTCTGTAACCTGTTTAAAATTTTTAGTTAGCAAAGGTCTATGGATATCGAAAGTGTCGTCTGTAACCAAAATGAGATTATCAAATTGTTGATGCATAGGATTCCAAAAAATAAAACCAGCCTCCTTGCATTGAACCTGCGGTAAATCGTTTTTTCTTCCATAGATGGCTACTGCACCTGCCTCGCCATAATTGTCGCAAAAAATAATGGTATTCGCTTTCTCAGACGAATCTAAAGAATCATAACCAGCCACTACTTTATTGGTCATTTCTTTCCATCCGAGCATATCGGCAAAATCCATTGGTAAAGCATGATTCTGACCGTCTTCCCATCTGAGCACACCAAGAGATTTATATTTAGCACAATATTTAGCCATTTTTGCCGGAGAAAACATAGGAATACAAATCAGGAACATCGGGATAGCCAGCCATATCATCACTGCTGTCATCACAGGGCGCAAGCTCCATTTTAATATCATTTTATGGGTTAATTTTTCCAGGAAAACCCCACCACCCGCCATCAGCATGGGGTAAGCGCCCATCGCATAATAATCTTTCCCGTTGGAAAGAATCAACACTACAATTATAGTGAGATATATCCAGCCAAATATCCGGTACGGCTTTCCGCTTTTCGCGAACAAATAAAATAATAATCCGGCTAACCAAACAAATAAGGATGGAAAGCAATTCACTAATTGTCCTTTTATGAAGGTAGCTGTATCCAAATGCTTTAATTGATATTTCTGCAGTGTGTGCAGTTGAATTAAAATGGGAAAATGATGAAAATATTCCCACAATAAATTAGGCAGAAATATGATAAATGCAATTAATAAAGCGACATATAATTTCTTCTCTTTAAATAATTTTCTGTGAGGAGTTAATAGTAAGCCCATCAACATGCCAATAGGAAAAAGCGCCATCGTATATTTATTCAATAGACCCAGCCCAATCAATATTCCGCAATAAATAATATACCGGTTGGATGAAGTATGAATATATCTCACCGTATAATATACACAGATAGTGAAATACAAAACATCCATCGAATTAGGTTGAAACAATAAGTTCATTCGCAAATAACCTGCGGCAATATAAGACAGACAGGCTATAAATTGCGCGAATAATCCGCCTTTCATTTCAATCACGATTTTTCCTATCATATACACGGTCAGCGCACCGAATAACGCGGGAAACAGTCGAATGATAAATACGGAATATCCGAAGAGTTTACAGATAAATCCAAGAAAAGCAATAGTTGGTGGTACGGCCAGATATCCCCAGGCTAAATGATTTCCTTGTGCCAGGTATAAATATTCATCGCGATGAAGTTGCCAGGCCTGATTAATAGCGGCTAAATGAAGAATTAGTAAAAACAGCGACATCAAAATAATGAGGCCGTTTTTGCGAAGACACGTGGTCATAGAAGACGCATACCAAAATGTCGCAACGTCATTACGATTCCGCATTGGCAGATTGGTGCGTTGGTGCGGGAGAAGCAATCTCCTCATTAAAACTTGAGATTGCTTTGTCGCTCGCTCCTCGCTCCGCGTATTCTAGGTTTCTGACATAACCAAATTTATCTTCAAAATATTTTATTTTACGCTGCTTTTGAATAGTTATCCACATATTTTGTACCTCTTTTTACTACTGCAAACATCCTGAGAATAAGCTTAAATTTTACATTATTTATTACCTTGCCCCAATCTTTCTGCTTCAGTTTTCTTTCAGCATATTCCCGGATTTCTTTATCATATTGCATAGCGCTTTTTGCCGCCTGTGAAAGCTCTGATTTTAGCTCTTTATTAGCCAGGTTACTCACCCGCTTTCTCCCTCTGATACTTATACCCGAACTATGATCAAATGGTATGACCCCTACATATACTGCATAAGTTCGACCATCGGGGAAACTGGTAAAGTTTTCAGTGTAGGCAATAGTCATCCATGCATTTACTTTACCAATGCCCTTGATACTTGTTATTAATTCATAGTTCGTTTTAAAGTCTTCATGAGCTTCAATAATCTTTTTTATCTCGGCTTCTACTTCCTCAATTATCTTTTTATTTACCTGGATCTTTTTCTCCAATTCCTTAAGGATAATATCATTTTTTAAATCCGGATAAATATGTTTGCGCTCCTTGATGGTAGCCTCGCATCCAGCTTTATCCCTAACACACCGCTTCCTAAAACTCAGAAGCTCTTTAAGAGCCATGATCCTTTTATCTAAAGGCTTAGAGGTTTCTAAGGACTGATGTTTTTCTGAACCGTACTGAGCAATGCGCTTTGAGTCTATCTTGTCATTCTTCCCTCTAATTATTCCCAAAGAATGTTTAATGGCTAATCCCGGAATACGCATAAAAGGAATATTTTTTACCTCACAGAATTGAATGAGTTTATACTCATAGCCACCTGTATATTCCATAACTATCACACTCCTTTTCAAATCTATTTGAAAATGCCTACACCACCTGATAAGCTCTCTAAATCCTTCGGTTCCATTCTGGATTTGAATGTGTTCGTTGATCTCTGCGCAATGGATATCCAAGGTATTCCTTGAAACATCAACGCCAATAATAAAATCCCATTTTTTCATAACTTCGCTTTTAATAGTTAACAAAAACTTGCTCTGTCAAAAACCTTTGTTTAGTCAAAGAGATAATTCTAGTTGGACCTGGAGCAAGTAAAGTAAATGGCAGGGACTAATACGCGTCAATGTCCTCAATAGACAAGCAATGACGAAAGTTCACCCTGTCATTTACTTTCAAAGTTATCAACAATTATCATAGTTATTAACACCCCCTTGCATCCCCCATATAGTAATAATAGTAATATGTTTATAGAAGGGATTTTTCTCATTTCTGATCCAAAGGCAATGACGACA
>SCQV01000314.1 GCA_004299085.1 Chitinophagaceae bacterium
TAAAAGTACAACCCTCCTCAAGCTTCAGACCGTTACCGCCCGAATGAAGAACAGTGGGGTAAAAATCTGCTTTCTGACTGCAACTACCTTATTAACAGCTATATCTTTAATAAGACCACAGGCTTTGCTCATAATTAAATATCTGGTTACGAATGGCACGGCCTTCCAGCAGGCGCTTAACACCATCATCCAGCGTATTTCCGGGTATGATATCTTTGATGCTGCGATCCAAAGGATTGTCCTCTTTGACAATAAAACTGGAGAAAAATCTCTCCTCAAACAAATCCTCCCAGCTCATGTGCTGGTAAAAGTTATTCGCATTAAATACGTTATACTTTGCTAAAACAGGCCTGAGATCAGGGTAGTACATCCAGAACATAGGTGCATCGGCAGTGCGCACGGTCCCATCCTGGTTCATAATGGTTTGCAGCGGCGCCAGTCCAATAATGCGGCAATATAAAGTGGAGGTAGCTTTATCAAAAACCCAGTCTTCCTTTAATTCATACCGTTGCACAGACTGAGGATCGAAATCATTGTAAATGGTTGTATCATGTTCCAGTCCTGTTACTGGGTCTGTAATACGCATGGTATAAGGTTTCCCATGAACGAGCTGCTCTACCTGTTCTGAAGTCAGGGGAGTGGTAAACCGGTCGTCAATAGGGCTAAAAGCCACCACACTGTCTGTAAGAACGGCCTGCAGCAAAATGTTGATCAGGGTCATGCTGTTACCATTCTGGTCATATCCGGGGTAGCGAAATGGAAGATTCATTTTTTGGCGGGTGTCAATAACAGCCCAAACCCGCTTTCCCCACATCGCATCATCAGGACGGATATATTGATAAGCCAACGGCGTTCTGAAGTCATTAGTATCCATAGGAACCGCCATGTCGTTTCTTAAAGAAGGCTTCGTCGAATCAATACCGAACACATTGTCGGCGCGCAAAGAAACCTTTCCGACTCCCTCAGGCGTAACATTTCCGGTATAGGTTTCAGGTGCAGGAGCAGGCGGAGGTGTGACGGCATTACCCGTAGCAGGATTTACCACCTGATTAGTCTGGGGCGTTGTTTTTCTGAGGCGGGTATTTACCTGGGCAAAAACATTCCCTCCTAACATGATCAAGACAATTCCCAGCCCGGCGATTTTTATATTTATTACCTGTTTCATCCTCATATTTTTAGATCTGCATTTCTAAATATCAATATAAGTTAAAAAATATTGAAGGTAAATTACGGGTGGTTCCGTCCGGGGCCTTCGCACGAATATCATCAATAAACACCCTGGTCCCTGGCCTACAACGCTGCATTAACTGTTTTATTGTAGTGGTAAAATAGGCAGAATTGGACGATTCCTGCACATAATTATCAAATCCCGTACCTTCAAATGCAATGGTAAAATGTGTAACCGGAAATTTCAGGTCAAAATAGAAATTATCCAATACAGCCTGAACACCTTCCTGAACACGGAAAGCAGCCGACTGCATCCTGCCGCCTTTACTGCCGCCCACTTCAGCTACCGGGTCGGGAACGCGCATCACACGAAATTTCATGGCACCAAAATTCATGGCCTTCCCACCTACCGTGCCGGACACATTGACGTCGGCACCTCCTACGGTAGTAACCCTGGCAACGTACTCTCCGTTTCCCACCTTGGCTAATGATCCCTGGGAAATAGAGGCTGACAGATTTTCAGAAGGAACTCCCGATTCAGCGATGCTTACCGGATTATCCAACCCAATGAAAAGCACATTCATCTTAGTGGCAGATACCGAAAGAGAAGGCGCTCCCACCATGTAAGAACCGGTGGTAGTAAAGGTTTTAATTGCCCCGGTTTTATCCTTTAGGCTGACAGCTACGTTATAAGTATGTTCTCCTATGCCGGAACCGGTAGTAGTAAAAGTACCTACCCCGTTTTGAACCTGAACAGACTGTCCATCCACCGTAATAGTAGGATTTACAGTAGCGCTGTAAGCGCCGAGCATGATCTGAGCCTGGTATTGCTGCCCCTGCATGATATAGCCGGAATTGGCAGAAACCAACGGTTTGTAAGTATCTAAAGTAAATTGTTGTGCATTGATCTGGCCATAAAGATAATCTACGATTTGTGCTTCCGCATTTTTAACATCATTCTGAAATTTACTTAAAATGGTAACCGCTGCGATGGTAGGCACCATATCAAAGGTAGAAACCGTCCATGATTTTTTGCCTGCATTACTAGGCGCTTCCACTGTTAACGGGAAGCTCTTGGATTCCGCGGTCCTTTGATTTGGAGGATAAAAATTGAGGAGGCTGGCTCTCAGTTCTTCTAATCTGGCTTTCAGCTTAGGCCCGTTTTTCTGGTTTTCCATTACACGGGGGGCCGCATCCAAATCATCCATCTTTTTTATTTGCCCGCTGTCATCTTTGCCGCCGCTTTGCGTGATGATCAGGTTCTTCAGGCTGTCAATATAAACATTTACAGCTTCACATTGCTGCTTCACTTGCTCTGCCTGGGCTTTTAAAGGGCCTACCTTGGCAGGGTCCTGCTGCATTTGCTTGGCGAACTGCTCATAAATCAGCGCATTCTTCTGGTCAATAGATTCATTGGACTGCTTGATGCTTTTATTGACCGTTTTAAAAGCATTCAATATTTCCGCCGAAACATTCAACGCCAGCATAGCAGTCAACACAATGTAAAGCAGGTTGATCATCTTTTGCCTTGGCGGCTTGGGCAATGACAGAGACATAGATCGGTATCTTTATTTTTTCAAAAAGGTTTTCCGCTTTAAGGCGAAAAAATCTCTTGCTTTTGATTATTTGTTTAATTATAAAATATTAACGCCGGCTTCCCTGCATAGCGGAAAGCATATTACCATAAACGGCATTTAAATTACTCAGGTTCTTTGCTAACAAAGCCACTTGTTCCTGTGTTTTCTTAGAATCTTCAATGCTGGCTGCCATTGACTGGGACGCTGTAGTCAGGTTGGAATAAAAATGATTCATGGCTTTCAAATGATTATTAGTATCCTGCAATTCCAACTCGTACATGGCATTCAGCGATGCTAAATTCTTTGTCATTTGCTGAATCTGGCTATGAAATTCATGGGTTGACTGGGCTGAATTATTAAATGAAGCCACGGCGCTGGCTGCGTTGCTATATACTTCCCTCATTTTGACTAAAGCGGCTGAGGCTTCCTTGGTGTGTTGAGTATATTCCCCTGTGGCCGATACCACATCCGCGACATCGCTCATCTTTTCAACAGTGGTGCCTAACCGCTGGAAATTATCGCTCAATCGCTTCAGATTAGCAGGCGTGACATCCGCTTCCTGCAACATTTTATCCATTCCTGTTAGGGCCGGATTACTGGGATGCCCGTTTGCAGGCACATTTAAATAAGTCGGTTTGAAGGCACCGGTACGTTTTTCTTCCTCTTCCGGGGAGACATTGATATCCGGGAAAAATCTTTCCCAGTAATAATTTTCTTCTGCAGGTTGAAATGCCATCAGGATGAAAACAAAAGTTTCACAAAGCATCCCGACTTCCAGAGCCCTTCCCATGGCGCCACCCCAGTGCTCAATTTTAGCTAATGCACCGAAGATAACCACTGCCGCACCCACGCTGAAAATAACGTTCAGGACGGCTCTCGCCTTTTTTGTTTTAAGACTAAATGCCATAATGATAATTTGAGATTTTTACAACAGTTTTTATGCTTTTGTTTATTAAAAAAAATTAAACTTTAGTGAAAACGCGGTTTACAGCCTGGTCTTATTGAAATCATTTTTAGAACGGCCAAGGAAGTCAATGACACAACGAAATCCTATGTAAGACTTAGCAGAATCCTGGTATTCATAAGTACGGGTACTGACCTGGAGAAAATAACCTATGTCTTTCCATGAACCGCCACGGACGACTTTACGTTTCATCCGTAAGGGGGCATCGTCCGGAGCGTTAATTTCAATGCTGGGATTCAAATCCATCTCAAAGGTATAAGCATCTCCGAAATAAGCAGATGAAGTCCATTCTGATACGTTCCCTGCCATGTTATATAAACCATAATCGTTTGGCCAGTAAGCATCTACTCTCACCGGATAAACACCGCCATCTTCGGCATAATCGCCTCTTCCCGGCTTGAAGTTGGCTAACAGGCATCCTTTTTTATTTCGCAGGTAGGGTCCGCCCCACGGATAAGGCGCCTGAGAGCGTCCTCCTCTTGCTGCATATTCCCACTCTGCCTCTGTCGGCAGGCGGAATTGACCTTCGGTGTACAATCCTTTGGAAGTTCTGTAATCATTCCACAGACGGGTGCGCCAAACGCAAAAAGCCGATGCCTGTTCCCAATTAACACCTACTACCGGATAATTGTCAAAAGCCGGGTGCCAGAAATACATCTTTGCCATCGGATCATTGTAAGAATAGGTGAATTCACGTATCCAGCAAAGCGTATCGGGATAGATGGGCGTATCTTTTTTCACGATAAAAGAGGAACGGGGGTGTTTCCCTCTATCCATGGCAGCCGCTTTCAAATCATAAGTTTCAGAATGATAAATCAGCTTACGAACATCAATATCTTTTTGTCCCCATATCCGGTCCTGGGGCGGATAAATCATAGGATCCAGTTTCTCTATAGTCGCCGGGTCACTATAATTAATCTTGCTTTTCCAGTCAATAAGTTCCTCGCCGTTGACATTTTTAATCTGTCCTAATAGCTTGTGAGCAATGGAATCCCGCACCCAATAAACAAACTGGCGATATTCATTATTGCTGATTTCGGTTGCATCCATGTAAAATCCCTGCACGGTTGCAACCTTGTTGGGAGCCGTAAAGGTGGAAGTAATATCCTGGTCGCTGGCCCCCATGTGGAAAGAGCCGGAAGGGACATAAACCATTCCATAAGGCTGTGGCGGCGTATATTTCGGGCGGTTGGGCACCCCTGTCAATTGTCCCTGGGCGTGGCGGAAAGAATTATTTCCACACCCCGCCAGCATTGCAACCGCTAAAAGAAAAGCAAAGGCCTTTAACAGATGGAGTCTCATTAGGATACGTTTCATAACGTGATGATCAAGCAAATATATACATTTTAAATAACTGAAGTATCTGTTCTTATTTTTCAGAAACTCCGGTATTCTTACCGGCAACCATACTTAACGATTGGCAGGCATTGTTTATTGCGAATATTTTTGCACAACGAAAGCCTCAAAAATAAACGTATTTTTGATAGATTAAAATATTTTTTTTGACCATACCATATAATCCTGTCAAGGCCTTTGCCTTATACTAAGGGAATATACCCAACTGAGCATAAGCTTCAGCCACTTTATTGATAGCGCAAACATAAGCCCCACTGCGGATATGCTTTATGTTTTTATTCTGATTCATAATCTCGCTAATCTCATTTACTGCCTGTATCATGGTTTCTTCCAATCCCGAATAAACCAAGTCCACCTCGTCGGCGCCATGCTGAATAAATTTCCGTTCTGTTTCGTTCACTCTTCTTCCGGTCAGCTCTTCCATCTGGGTTAAAATATGGTGATTCATGTTTTCACTGAAACGCTTTTCCATTCTGCCATAGCGTACATGGCTCAGGTTTTTCAGCCATTCAAAATAAGAAACCGTTACACCGCCTGCGTTCAAAAACATGTCAGGCACAATAATGACATTTTTCTGATTTAAAATTTCGTCCGCCTCCGGAGTGACGGGTCCGTTGGCAGCCTCTCCGATAACTTTTGCCTTGATGCGCGGGGCGTTATAGGCATCAATCTGTCTCTCAAGCGCAGCGGGAATTAACAGGTCGCATTCCAACTCCAGCCCATCCATATTCTTTTTTAAGGTCTTGGAGCCGGGGAAGCCTTTGATGGAACCGGTTTCCTTTTTAAACTTCATTACTTCTTCCGGGTTCAGCCCTTTCGGATTATAAATAGCTGCATCCCACTCCACTAAGCAGATAATGGTAGCGCCTGCCTTGTAAAAATACTTAGCCGCATTGGAGCCTACATTTCCTAATCCCTGGATAATGACTGTTTTACCTTCCAATCCGGGAGTAAGTCCAATCTTTTTCATGTCCTCCTTACGGGAAAAAACCTCCCGTAAACCATAAAAAACCCCCAACCCGGTAGCCTCTGTCCTGCCCCGGACGCCGCCCTGGGAAACAGGCTTGCCGGTTACGCAGCCCATCCCGTCAATCTCTCCGGGACGCAGGCTTAAATAGGTATCCAAAATCCAGCTCATCTCCCGTGCGCCGGTTCCGTAATCGGGAGCCGGTACATCCACGCCGGGCCCTATAAAGTTTTTCTTGACTAATTCTGAAGTATATCGGCGGGTAATTTTTTCCAGTTCATAAGGAGTATAATTTCTTGGGTTAATTTTAATGCCGCCTTTTGCGCCGCCAAAAGGTACATTTACAATGGCGCATTTATAGGTCATCAAGGCTGCCAGCGCCATCACTTCATCCTGATCCACATTTTCGCTGAACCGCACGCCGCCTTTGCAGGGTAATTTATGGTGAGAATGCTGGGCGCGGTAAGCTTCTATTACCTGAACATCTTTACCCACCCGTACCGGGAATTTCATCCTGTAAACTGAATTGCAGGCTTTTATCTGCTCTAAAATTCCTTTTTCCCATTTAGTAAAACGGGCTGCTTCATCAAAGCTTTTTTCCACATTTTGGAAAAAGCTATAAGGAGCTACTGCTGCTGTAGTTATCATAATCCTTATGATTTTAATTTATTGAAATTGTTTTGGTGTATATAAAATAAATAAAAACTAAGAATTGTTTTCTCTCCGCTCCAGTTTACGGATACGTCTCTCAGTACGGAAAAGGAAAAGAAGAATACCGATGAAGATGACCACCAGCACCGCCACCACCACATATATTTTCCCGTCTCTCACCATATCGGTATCCATCACCGGACCCTGTGCATAAGTCGGTGAAGTGGTCAGGAAGAGTAAAGCAAATAACCAACCGCAAAAAAAGGATAATTTACGCATGAAGTAATTTTTTTAGTTCTATTTTTCTCATTCTAACCCTCAGGTTCAGCAGCCATACTGCGAGCAATATCCAGCCTGCCGCTGCCGGGTAAAATACCATACGCAGATGACTGTCTAAATCATAAGTATTAAAGCCGGGATTGCCTCCGTTCCCGGGATGCAGGCTGTCTGTCATCCTGGGTATAACAAAAAGTATAGGAATAATGATTACAAAAGCAAATACATTATACACTGCTGAAACACGGGCACGTTTATCAATATCCGTAAACGAATTTCTTAAAACAAAATAGGCCATATATACAAGCCAGCCAATGGCTGCGCAAAGTTCCTTCGGATCATTACTCCAAAAAGAACCCCATGTATATCGTGCCCAGATGGAACCGGTGATAAGCCCAAGCGTGCCATAAAGCAAACCCACATTAGCCGCTTCACAGGCTACCATATCATGCTCATGGCTGGAACTGCCCAGATATTTGATGGAATAAACAAAAGAAACAAAGAAGATGACCAGCATGCCAAACCACATGGTTACGTGGAAATATAAATTACGAATGGTTTCATGTAGAATAGCCAGCGCAGGTACCGGCATCAGGAAACCGCCGATAATCGTATATAACAGCAGGATAATGCAAAGGATCTTCCACCAATATCTTTTTGCCCAGGAGTTTTTATTTGGCTTTGAAAGCAGGAGATGTTCCTGATCTGCCTTGCCGGCAACTTTGTCTCCGGCTGTTTCTGCCTGCAAAGAATCTATGGTGCTTGATTTCATATCCACAAAAAGCTTATCAAATCATTGGAATATGATTGCAAATCTACATGATATTTGACAATTTAATCCTTTTCTCTGCAATAAGAGATAAAACCAACTTTCCTGGCAGACATGCCATAATGAGATAAGGTAAGATGAAGGCTTCTCTCCCCGTGAAGCCCAATTGTTACACACTCAATCAGATGATGGCTATCCAATAGACAGCACCGGGTAATCCCAGATTTTGCAGTCGGCTGCAAAATCTGCCTGAAAGGTCAGACGAAACGAAGTTTGTCTGACTCAGACCGAAGCGTCTGGGCCGACGAAGCATAGCTTGTCGGGTGAGCGACGATAAATGTCGCCACACCGACTGAAACGTCGGCGGTTAACCTCTTACGGAGCGATACTCGTCAGAGTCGTCAGACCTGACAAAAAATGGCAAAAAAGCCATTTTTTCGTCACTGCTTCGCAGAAATTTTGCTACTGCAAAATTTGGGATAATCAACTAAAGAAGAAATATTTCACCAGACAACCTGAATTAGCTGAAACAATGACCCCTCGGATATTTATTGGCTATCCGCTATTGTACAAGTGAAGTTTAAAGGGTATGGTAAGACAAGATTTTGATTTTAAAATAATGCCTCCTTTGAAACGGAATCAAAGAAGCGTTGGCCCGAAAAATCAGCGCGCCGTGGGAGGCCGTTGCGGGTAGAAGCTTTGATTTTTCTTGACCTTTTTTGTCTCGGCTTAGACGAGATGGTTACTTTTCGGTCAAGCGAAAAGTGACACAGGATTAATAATAAACAAGAATTTGAAGAGGAGAAAAGGAGCAGCTTTTCAAGAACCAAACTGAGATGGTATCCTCACTATGCGAGGGGCTGCATTATAATTTGTCGGTTCCTTGTATTATTACGGATAGTCATTGGATATTTTTATTTAAAGGTGTCGGGTATTCCTTATATATCCGGCTAAGCGTGGATGTGAGAAAATATGCTCCCTGCTGAATCTAAAGAGATTCTACGCTATATGCTATTCAGGAGTAACCCGCTCAATACGCTGGTAGCGCCACTGGATAAAGAACTTCCGCCGGTTAATCCACTCAACAGGCTGGTTTTGGAAGCGCCTTTACCACCAATCCCCAATAGCTTGGCATACTGAGCAACCGTCAGGATATTGCTCATTTTACCCAATGCCCCTTTGTTTAAGGATGTCAGCTTTTGGGTATATGATTTCAAATTTGTTTTAGCCAGAGAGGCAATACCATTAGTGCCCCCGATATAATTAGAAAAGACATTCGTTAAAGAAGATTGCTGGTTATTATTAAGTCCCAAAGTATTTCCCAACACACCTGAAATTTCTTTGGCGGTAGCTAACACGTTGGCCACTTTTTCAACCGTTTGGAAAGTATTACCGCCGAGGCTTTGTGTAGTACTGCATGAACTCATGGAAGTCATTAACGCGGGCGCGCCTGCTAATAAAAAGGCGGCCAAAATCAATTTTTTCATTTCTTATTTGTTAGTGTTGAAATTAAATGATGCGGCAAAACTACTTAAAATAACGGGGAATAATCTCTTTAATGATTATCCGCTATCATGCAGGAACCTATATGGTAGCTCTCGTTTGGCTCAATATCGAACATCCAACGCCGATTTCCGATTTTAGAAGTACTGTCCCTACTTCAATATTCATCATTCCTTGTTCAATGTTCATTATTCAAAAGATGTTCCTGTACTTAAACGGATAATCATTATCTCTTTTAAAGATTGAATCCTTTTCTATCCCGGAAAGCCTCCACTCAGCTTTT
>SCQV01000315.1 GCA_004299085.1 Chitinophagaceae bacterium
CTATTTGCTCCGAATGAGAAGCCACCTGCTTTAATGTTTCTTCTCCGTATAAATGCTGGCTTCCCGTAATAAACCATGCTTCGTATTGTTTAAGACTATTCATTTGGTATGTGTAATTTTATGAGATTTACTTTACTTCTGAAATCCTAAATCGTTAATCTTTATTCTTAAATAAAAAGGATCAGCGATGGATGAGTAACGGCTTTAGATTGATTAATAATTTATGATTCAATGTCGTTTAGTTAAGGTTTCCCCGCCACCCTTCGACAGGCTCTCCGAAGGAGTCCTTTGGACAGGGTGACGCTCCGTGGTCATAGTGAGCCTGCCTGGCGGCAGACAGGCTTGTCGAACTATGGCAAAAATGTAAATATTTTCTTAACTAAACGACCTTGAATGCTCAATATTCAATGCTCAACTTTCTTATTCTTTATTTAATGTTGACCATTGCTCATTTAACATTTCAGGAATTTTACATTTCTAATAACTACTTACTAATAACCGGTAACCAGGTTACTTCTGTCCATAATACGCATCCGGCCCATGCTTTCGTTCATAATGTTTTTTAATCAGGGCATCTTTTAATCTTAATGCATCAGATTTTATTTGTTCTGTTAAATAAGCCAACCGTGCTATTTCTTCCAATACGGCACTGTTATAGACAGCCTTCTCTGCCGTTTTCCCCCAGGTAAACGGAGCATGATTCCCTACAAGAATCATTTCTACTTCTTCATAACTTAAATTTTTATCTTTGAAACAATTCATGATCTGAAATCCTGTCTGATATTCATAATTTCCTTGTATCATTTCATCGCTCATGGGAACTGCACAAGGTATATCCACTGTATTATGATCTGCATGTGTGGTTCCATAAATAGGAATATCGCGTTGAGATTGTGCCCAAGCCGTGGCATAAGTAGAATGTGTGTGGCAAATCCCATTTATTTTTCCCCATTGTTTATATAGCACTGCATGTGTGTTTGCATCTGAGGATGGACGGAGAGTACCTTCAACAGTTTTCCCATCAAAATCAACAATGACCATTTTTTCCGGCGATAGCTCAGGATATGGAACTCCACTTGGTTTGATGGCGAAAACTCCCAGATCATGATTTGCTGCACTCACATTACCAAAGGTAAATAACACTAACCCTAACTTTGGTAATTGCATATTGGCGTTATAAGCATTTTCACGTATGGAATCATATTTACTCATTGTATATTTTTTATTTTAGGTTTTGGGTTTAGGGTTCCAAGCCTGCCTCGCCTCAGGCGATGGTTTCAGGTTTTCAGATTTGATCTAAGTAAAGGTTTAATCTCATCCTGATTAATTCTTCCCAAACACTAAACGCCAAACGTTAAACTATCTTCAATAAAGTTTCCTAATTGATTGTATCGCTTATATCTTTTGTAATACAAGTCTGTTTTCTCTTTATCCGGAAAATATTCTTTATCAAAACCCTGGCCCATTACAGCCATTGCATCTTCTACTTTGGAATAAATCCCCGCCGCAGTGGCTGCAAACATAGCCGCACCCGTAGCGCAGGTTTGCTCCGATTTATGAATCCGTATCGGCATATTGATGACATCTGCCATCATCTGCATAATGAATGGCGATTTGCGAGCGACTCCTCCCAGTCCTATTAACCCCTTTATCTTAACTTCCTGGTCATTAAAGCAATCTACAATTCTTTTTGCGCCAAAGCAGGTGGCTTCTGCCAATGCTCTGAAAACAGAAGGCGCACTACTTGCCAAATC
>SCQV01000316.1 GCA_004299085.1 Chitinophagaceae bacterium
AAGAAGGCTTGATCTTTCTTCCGCTGGTAATTGACTAAAGGCTGACCTGATCTCTTTTGCATTCATCTTGCATTATTTTCTACAAATCTACAAAATAACACGCATTTTTAAGCTATAGCCTAACGCTCTTATAATATATTGATAAACAGTCCTTATATAATTTTATCTGTTACTTTTCCCTTGATGGAAAAGTAACCAAAAGATCAAGTGCTGACGCATCGGTACAGCATCGTTCCGAAAAAACGAAGCTTCCACCCGCAAGGCCTGCGCTCGGCGCGCTGATTTTTCCAGCCAGCGCTTCTTTGATTCATTTTCAATAAGAGCATATTCTTCTAATGTTAACGACATCCGGCTTCTTCTAATGTTAACGACATCCGGCTGGCTTTAGAAAAAAAGCGTAAAGGAAATTTATATGGAAGGCATGAAAAAATGAAATTAATGTTACAAACGTCAATAGATATTCTAAAGCTGATAAGTTCCACTAATGTACGGCTTTGACCAATGATTGAACTATTTCATTTTAGTCGGAACGATGCTGTACCGATGCGTCAGCACCGAACATATAAATTTTTAACCTTTTTTTCTCCCGAATATTCGGGAAGCCTTGATTTTTTTTCTTTTGTATCCAGACAAAAGAAAAAAAGACAAATAAAGAGCTTGTGCTTAATATCTTATTACACATTGATGTAACTCAATGCCATCCTTACTTTTTGATTGCTAAGTTCATCTCTGCCTTCTTTTTCGTAAAAGGCAGAATGCATGGTAAAGTTATGCCACCTTATCGCCAGACACAATGGAGGATTATATTGATTTAATGGATTTTCTTACGGTATAACGCACTTATGTTACACGTTAGCGTATAGCTGTTCAATTTCTTCTACCGCCTTATAACCCTGAATTGAATCCGAAAAAGTATTTCAATTTTACGTATATTTGACAATTGGCAGGACGATAACGAGTATCTATTAAATGTTTAGTTCAACATGTGTTTTGAGTCAGTCGGGGTGACCTGCAAACTGGGAACTTTTTGCTTCTATTCAAGTTCCGCGCTGGTTCATAGCTTTGTGCTCCGAAACCTGCTGAACGCAAAGCCTGAAAACATTGGCTGTCATTGTAACAATAGCGTGTCGAAACCATTATCTTCACTAATTATAAATAAGCTATGACAAAAAGAGATTTCTTTATTTTAATAATAAAGCTATTTGGGCTTTATTCAATAATCACCTCTATTTTTTCAGTATTGCCAGCTAACATAACATTTGCACTAACAAACTTCGACGTATTTGGAATTATTTGGATAATTCTGGTATTGGTTATTGTTTTGGGTTTATTCGTGATTTTGATTTTCAAAGCTGAAAATATTGTGAAGTTGCTAAATTTAGACAATGGTTTTGATGATGACAGGATAGACTTCGGCAAGCTAAACTCCTCAGGAATTGTCAAAGTCACGGTTTTTGTTATTGGAGGACTATTAATTATAGACAATATACCAATATTTTTAAGTCATACCTTTTTTGCATTCAAAAAAGACCTGAATGGAATAATCGAGAATGGAAATTCCAAGTTTTATTGGGCAGTGAGTACTATAAAAATTGTTTTGGGGTTTTTACTGATAACGAATTTTAAGTTCATAGCCACACTATTAAAAACGGATAAAAATAAAGAAGTTGAATAAACAACGAATGCGGGTTGACCCATTCCTTTTAAGAGGAAAGAAAAAATGAACGGGATTTGTGAATTTTTTCACCTGAGGGCTAAACTTCTCATCCGTGTGTAATACTGACATTCCATTTTCATATCTTTATACCATGAAAGATTTCAATCATATCACTATCACGGATGAATTTATGAAGGAGCATATTGCCCTGGCAAATCAGTATTGTTTAATGATATTGAAAGACGGGCCTAACAGGCATACAGAGGGGGTGGAAAAACTCATTTGGGAACATGGGCGCCGCAATTTTGCACTCCGTGAAGCGGGACTGATGCCTATAGTGTGTCCGGTGGGCGACGGCAGTGAAGTTTGCGGTATTGGTATTTTCACGGTGAGCGCTGAAGAAGTGAAGAAAATCTATGAGGAGGATCCTGCTGTTAAAAAAGGAGTATTCGTTTTTGAAGTTCATCCCTGCAGGGGTTTTCCCGGAAGCAGTTTACCATGAAGGAAGAGGCTTTTTCCTGTCGAAATAGCTCCCCCGATGGGGTGTATCCCAAGTTTTCGCCATTGGTTTACTATCGGTGTAAGACAGATGAAGCAATCTTCATTGAACAAGTGTGTTCACCTGAGGCGTCGTTATGCCCAGGCCTCTTCCAGTTTGATCTTTTTGAATATTAGCAAAGAATTGCATTTATTTAAATTCTTGTTCTCCTATGTTTGCAAAGTAATAAAAAGTTCTTTGAGATAAAATGTTAAGATGCCAATAAATTTGAAGATTTAAAGGTGAAAAAGGGGTGAGAGCAGATCTT
>SCQV01000001.1 GCA_004299085.1 Chitinophagaceae bacterium
CCCCACATTTTCAGGTTGCCGGAAATAAGCAATCCGTCCCTTTCCGATATCAGCAACCAGTTGTTTGATATCTGCATCGGCGCTTGCGTCGTCACATACTTCAATCTGCATTTTAAGTTCTCCCGGGTCTTGTTGTAACACGCTTTCCAATGTTTCGGTAAGATATTGGGCACAATTATAAGCAGGAATCATCACAGACCATAATGGACGAAAATATCCCGATCCTTCGTCAGAGAATGGCGGTATTACGGGAGGCTCTTGTGGAAGGCGGCTTAAAGAAGTCATGCTAAAATAGTGTTTTAAAATATAATTTAATAACAGGGAACAGGACGCTCCTCCCAGGAAATAGCCTCAATGCCCCCACCAGTTGATTCCTTACACCTCGCCGATGATGATATCTGTCCCATATCTTATTGGCATTTTTGACGGCAGAATGTGCATAAGCGTATCTTGCTTTCATTTGGATCTTTTTCCAATCAGCTTCCGTAAAATATTTTTTCGTTGATTTGATCAGCCAGTGGATGTCCTTGATATCTTGTCCTTTCAAAAAACTCTGGGAAGAATTAGAGCCTTCTCTTAACAAGTATTCTGCCAATACATTGGGTACAAAACCGGTTTTAAAATGAGAAGCTATCCTTAACCACATTTCCCAGTCTTCACAGTGGTGAACCCCATAAAAACCGCCCAATTCCTCATATACAATCCTCTTCACTACCATAGAAGGGGTGACGATTCTTTGTTCGCAGGCTAATTTCATCAACCAATCATCCAAAATACCCGCTTTGTCCATTTCTTCATCACTGGTCCAACTGTTGCCGTCATATTCATCTATCACCTTATATCTGCAAAATGCCGCTCCCGCCTCCGGAAAATGAAAGAATAAGTTCTCCATTTTATTATAGAAGCCCGGATATACCTTGTCGTCTCCGTGAAGTAGGTGCACCCAGTCGCCCCTGCTCCTGTTCAAACAAGTTACAAAATTTCTCAGGTGTCCGACATTATGAGATTGCCTGAAATAAGTGACCCTTCCTTTGCCTATGTCCCGAACGATCTTTTCCACGTCGTCATCTGTACTGGCATCATCACAGACCTCAATCTGCATTTTATCCTTTCCGGGGTCCTGGCATAAAACACTTTCTAAGGTCTTGCCCAAATAAGTTGCACAATTATAGACAGGTATCATCACAGACCATAAAGGATATGAGTCTCTTAATGGTACCGGAGGCCTCGGTGCAATGTAAGGAGGGGCTTTAGGTATTCTGTTTAATTGTTCCATAATAATACATGCCAACTGAATTTCCTCTTTTTAGACATCATTTCCCTAATGATCCTTCTCTTGACTACCACATGCCTTTTTACTTTTTTTAAAGTAACTCTTTTTATAAGAGAATAATATTGATGATGGATTAATAGCCGGATCATCTGAAAATAGGGTAAGCTTAATCCAAGTTCATATAAAATCTTTCTTTTTTTCTCTTTGGCAGAGCAAAGTATGGCATCACCGTTCCGGTTTGGATTCTCAATGGATAAAATATGCCGGTTAATATTATCCAACGTATCCATGCACAGACGGACTTCATTAAAATTCCCTGACAGAAGCAGCGACTTAAAACTATAGTTGTAACATGCAATATATTCATTCGGGATCTGAGTGAGATCTCCCAATAAATAATGAAAATTCCGCTGCACTATCTTACGTTCTGCCTCATCATATTCAGGTCTTTTATTGATTTTGCTATGATTATTATCGTGTATTCTATATAAAAGAAGTGGTTCCTGCAAAGTATGAATTTTATATACCCGGCTTAATTTCCACCATAAATCAAAATCTTCTGCATATTCCAAAGAATAATTGCCAACCGATTGAACGCTGCTTTTCCTATACATCACCGATGAATGACAGATATAACAATCAAAATAAAGTCCGTAATAAGTGTTTAACCGGTAAGGATCATAAGATGTTACAAAATTTCTTTCTTTATCAATCACTTTTGCTAAAGAGCTTACCATAGCGCATTCAGGATGTTTTAACAGATAATCTACCTGTTTTTGTAACCTCCACGGATGGCTGATATCATCGGCATCCATCCGTGCAATTAATTCATAAGATGCCATTTTTATTCCTTCATTCAGGGTATCTCTGATCCCTTTATTTTGAGTGTGATAAATCAGGCGAATGCGTTTATCATTAAAAGATTTAATGATATCAATACTATGATCTGTAGAAGCATCATCAATGATTAACAATTCAATATCAGCATGGGTCTGCACCAAAATACTTTCGATGGCTTCCTCCAAGTGGACATCTGCATTATAAACCGGCATTAAAACGGTCACGAACATACTCATGAAATTAAATAGTCAATTTTAACTTTCTTTTTATTTTATACCAAAGAGGGCTTTGATAAGGGAGAAGCGCTCCCTTCAATTTCCTCCCAATAAAAGGATCCTTTATTTCATTTTCTTTCAAATAATTTCTTAGCCATATCAGGAAATAATAGCGTACTTCGTCATAATACCCCCTTCCGGTGAGGGAATGCATGTTTGAATCAGGACGTTGACGGTATTTGTCCCATACCTCTGAAGAAATGAAAATACTTCCTGATAAGTATATTTTGATCAAGAATGCCTGGTCCTCGTACAACTGATATTTTCCTGAAAAATGGAGATCCAGATTTTCGTATTGCATTGCGGCTTCTTTCTTAAGCACCATGCTGCCAAGGCAAGGAGCGGCTCCCTTCCCTAAAGGATAAAGTTCCAAAGCCGCCTTGGGAGGGAGCATTAGCTCATTCTGTATTCCCCCCACTGCAATGATCTCATCTTGTTTTTGATCGCCGGCCCA
This sequence comes from Chitinophagaceae bacterium, assembly GCA_004299085.1. GTDB lineage: Bacteria > Bacteroidota > Bacteroidia > Chitinophagales > Chitinophagaceae > FW021-bin31. The sequence continues at coordinate 2,843 of SCQV01000001.1, forward strand.
GCTATACCAATATTCAGTAGCTCCACAAATCATGGATGCCTGCGGGTATCGTTTTATAATATCCATTTGAAATGCCAGCTTCCCCTGATACCAGCAGTCATCCGCATCCAAAAAAGCAATATAGCCGCTACCTGCATTTTTAACGGCAAGTAATCGGGTGGCAACTGTCCCCCGATGTTCACATCCAGGGTGGCATAAATAACGGATTTTACCGGGATATTTTTTTTCATATTCCCTGACGATCTCGGAGCTTCCATCTGTAGAGCCGTCATCTGCAAGAAGGAATTCCCAACAGGTATAAGTTTGATGCAATACGCTTTCGATAGCCTCTCTTAGGTAAGGAGCTACATTATAAAAAGGAGTGACAACTGATATCAATAGTGGATCTGATAACATTCTCAGGGTTTAAATAAATAGTGCAATTGTTGTTTAAGATAGGACACATTCATATTCCTGACCAATATTCGGGGCAGTATTCCGGGATTAGCGTCCGGATAGATAGCCCCCCAGTCCGTTGTGCAGGCATACTTTATTCCGGTGCCTTTTATGATGGACAATGTATCTTCGTTATATTCTCCATGTGGATACGCAAAAGAATGCACCGGCTTTTTAAGGATGTTCTCCAAAATAGATATGCTATCGTTGATTTCTTTCAATTGCAAAGCGTGATCATGGAATTTTAAAGCCGGATGATGAATAGTATGGGCTCCTATCTCAAAATAATTATTTGACAAGAACAATATCTGCTCAACAGACATTTTTTTAAAAAACTTATTTTCATGAAGTACTTCACCGTTTAGTTCCAATAATTGTTCTGTAATGACTCGCTGGTCCTCCGGCCGTTGTACCCTGATCCAGTCACATATTTCCAGATAAAGCCGGCATCTTGAATTGGGTGCATCTTCTCTGTTAGCGGACCAACGGTTTTCAATGATCTCATTTCGCTTCTGCATATCTGGTGTTAACGTCCTGATAAATTTCCCTTTACTATATTCCAATTGAATGGTTTCCGGCAATCCTTCATTTCTCCAAAAAAACAGATCCAAGATCTCCCACCAGAAGATGGATTGGCTGCCGAAAATGACTGTTGGTATAAAAAAAGTGGCTGGTAATGAATATTTCCTGAGAATAGGCATTGCCGTTTCAAAATTATCCAGGCATCCATCGTCAAAGGTGATAAATATATTCTTTTTCTTCCCTCTTTTCTGTTGAAGCGTTTCCTCCAGACTGGAAAATGAACAAACGTTAAAAGACTTTTTTAAGTATGCTACCTGTTGCCTGAAATTTTCCTCGTTCACAAAAATTTCCCAGGGATCTGTAACATGGCTACCTATCCTATGATACATCAAAATAACGCCGTGAGGAGAAGTGCTTTTATGAATAATCCTTCGTAAAATCCTCTTGGTTTTATATTTAAATGAATCTACCTTTCTCATGCTGATCAACTTTTAACGGCTTTGGCTGCAATAACCACCTGGTAAGCAGGATCATGCTGCTCTAATTCGATTTTATTTAATTTGCTTACTTCTATCCCATACAAGAAAGAAGCTGCAACCAGCACATTACCGAAAGTATGCACCTGTATATTTACGGGATCAAAATATTGCATCAATAACTTGTCAATCGCATTACCCGTAAACGACCAATACCAGTGGTACTGATCTTCATCGGGGTCAACTGGAGTAATACCGGGGACCGTCAGCAATAATACTCCTTCCTTTTTTAACGATCTAAAGCAGTTTCTTATAATGGAGTTGAAATCATAAACAAGGTGTAAACTTTGTCTTATTATAATACAATCATAAAAATCGGCAGGGATATAATGGAATTTATCAGGGACAGGCGACTGTGAATGGAGCGCATAGATATGTAACAAATCATATTTTATGACCCCTTCACCACCGTAGGTCAAGGTATCATCACCATTTCCCATTACAAGTACATTCCCCTTCACATAGCATGCATTGTCTCTCAGAAATTGCTCAATATAATAATTATCTATATGTCCGCTCTGGTCAATTCCCGATGAAATATTAAAGGGTGTTGATCTATTCAAGTCTTGAATCCATACTTTGCCAACTCGTGGTACGATATATTCACTTCCACCTGAAATAATTCTGGCAATCCTTCGGGCAAAAGAAAATGATTTTCTGCTAATCCATCTTAATATCTTTTCCAAATAATATCGGATTAATAGGAAAAAATATCCGCGCGATAAGAGAGATATTACAGATATTATTTCCCGAAAATCAACTTCCTTATATATATTACCGGTTATCATGCTTCCGAATAATAATTCTGCATAATGCAACCTGACATCTCTTATCCCTTTTTTACAACTATTTACCACATCATCGCCGGCGTTAGTATGATAATGTTTATGTATCACTTTGATAGCGGAATGATACATCTGAAGCATGTTCATAGACATGCTATTTGCATGTTTCCGGTAAGCTGCAAGCTTAATGTTATGGCTTAGCACAGGATAATTCTTGGCTATCTGCAAATAAAAATCGTAATCTTCACAGGAAATAAGTGTTTCGTCATAATGATGATCTGTAAAAACTTCTTTACGATACATCACCGCGGCATGCATACTAATATAATCATTACGCAATAAAGATAAATAATGATCTTTTGATGGAAATTGCTGCCATTCCGGAAAATCCATAATCTGTTTATCCTCCGTCATCAGGTCGTGTCCTCCCGAAATAAAACCATATTCAGGATGTTCGGAGAAATATTTCACATTTACGGCAATGGCATCAGGGTAAAACATATCGTCTGCATCCAGAAATACGATATATACTCCCGAACTGAGAATCGCTCCGGTGTTACGTGCTGCTGGCAACCCCCTATTCTCCTGAAAATGATATTTTACCTGGGGATACAGACACATTAGCCCCTTCGTATTATCGGTAGAACCGTCATCTATTACTATCAGCTCGATGTTTTTATAAGTTTGGCCTAAGACGCTTCCAATAGCATCGGGAAGGAATGCCGCATGATTATAGGTCGTAATGACCACTGAAACCAGTGGATGGCCATAATCTGTATTGTTGTAACCTTCCGAAGACATACGCATTTTAATTTTTTACGGCTTTTGCTGCTATAATTACAGGATAATGCGGGTCATGCTCACTCAATAGTTTATCATTCACTTCATCCTTCCCCAATCCGTATAAGAATGCAGTTGCGGCTAATACATTACCATGTGTCTGCACTTGAATATCCATTGGGTTAAATCGGGTGGTTAATAACTTCAGCAAAGACCTCCCGGTGAATGACCAATACCAGGTATCATGCCACTCACCGTAATCAATCTGTGTAATTCCCGGGACGGTTAATAATAATGTTCCGGATCTTTTTAATATTCTGCAACAGTGCCTTATAGCTGCATCAAAGTCGTAGATCAAATGAAGAGTCTGAGTAAGGATGATGCAATCAAATTGTTCATCAGGGATATGGTCCGCATGGCTCAGATCGCCGATGATAGTGGCTTCTTTGTTGGAGTCATTAACAAATAAAACATCACTTTTAGCAACTCGTTGGCCACCGAAAGCCTTAGTATAAAAATTATCTCCAATTTCCAGCACATTCCCACGGATGCAACTGGCATTTTCTTTCAAAAAATCTTCAATATACCTCCGATCTATCGGGCCACCTCTGTCATATCCGAAAATTCTACTTAATGGCTTTGTTCTGTGTAAATCCCCGAAATTGACGTGGCCTCTGATAAATGGTTTTTTTTGAAAGATATTTTTAGTACTCTTTACGATTCTTTGCAGGTAATATTTTATGAGTTGTGCGGGCCGCTGTGTCCATAACAATTTTCTTTCATATAACGAAGTCTTTGGTTTATAACCCGGATTTTCATTCTTTATCCTTCCCAATACTATGTCGGCATAATAAGCTCTATAGTTCCTTTTACCTGCCAGATAGCACATTTTAGCCCTGGGATCAAAAGCATCATCCCGATTTTTGTCTAACATTTTCAAAGCATTGGATAGCATCAATTTGATGTTATGCGACATATTATGATCATGAAAACGATAGGCTGCAATTTTTTCTGAATGGCTGAAAACAGGGTATTTTTTAGCGATTTTAAGGTATATGTCATGATCTTCACAGGCACGAAGCTTTTCGTCATATTTGAGATGTTCAAATACTTTTGTATTATACATTACTGTAGCATGCATACCAATATAATTGTTCTTAAGCAGATAGAGAAAATGATCTTTCTGCGGTGGAGGGGTATCATAGATACCGATGATCTTCTTATTCTCATTCATCGCGTCATACCAGCCGGATACGTAACCGCATGCAGGATGAAGGTGAAAATATTTCAGATTAGTGGCCAGAGCATTGGGATACAGCATATCATCCGCATCTAAAAATACTACATAGTCTCCCTTACATTTTGCAATGCCTTTATTTCTGGCAGCAGACAATCCGCTGTTTTCCTGCCATATATATTTTACATTTTTATATTGTTTCACTTCCTTTTCAGTTCCATCTGTAGAACCGTCATCAATAATGATTACTTCGTACGGTGAATGGGTTTGTGCCATGGCACTGTGAATAGCATCCTGCAGATACTGTGCATGATTATAAGTGGTTATAATTATTGAAACTGAAGGAAGTTCTTTCATCATAAGCGCTATGCGATAGTCTTGTTTTTTTTATGTATTATCCTGATAGGGAATTTGGGTCTCACTGCTCCCATCCAGTCGCCTTTCCATTTGGTATCTTCCCGGTAATCAACTACTTCAAAAACCAGGCATTTTTCCAGATAAAATATAGGAGTAACACCATCTTTTAAGAACATAACAGAAAGATAATAATCGCCATAATTCAGAAAATCTCCTGGTAAGACGAATGAGCTCTCGAATTCACCGCAGGGCACAGGTTCGGAGACTGAACTAATATCAAAAATACATTCATCGGAAGCGGTAAACAAATGGACACCGATAGATAATTCTATGCTCGGCATATAATTGAAAAAGTCAAACTGAAATTGTATTGGTGTACGGATATCAATTTTATCCATTCCCGGGAGCCACTCAGGTCTTAAAGAAATACTTTTTACTTTTATTACCTCGTTCCCAGGCGCTTCTTCAGGCTTATCCCAAATTTGATAAAAATTTCTTTTCCCTATTAATTCATAGTAGCTATTTACGACATACCTGGGGTCCCCTTCATCCGCCATTCTCCCTTCTTTTAATAAAATGGCACGGCTACAAAGCTGCAAGACAGATGAAATATTATGGCTGACGAAGAGAATAGTGCATCCGCGATCATTAATAATTTCCTTCATTTTCATCAGGCATTTTTCCTGAAATTCAGCATCACCTACTGCCAGCACTTCATCCAGTAACAGAATATCGGGATCCAGATGGGCAGCCACAGCAAATGCAAGACGTACATACATCCCCGATGAATATCTTTTTACAGGGGTATCAATAAATTTTGATATGCCCGAAAAATCCACAATCGCATCAAACTTTTGATTTATTTCCCGGTTGCTCATGCCCAGGATATTCCCATTAAGAAAGATATTTTCCCTTCCGGTAAGCTCGCTATGAAAGCCTGTACCCACTTCGAGCATGCTGGCAACCCGTCCGTAACCTCTTACTGTCCCACGAGTCGGACGTGTTATTCGTGAAAGTATTTTTAATAAAGTGGATTTTCCTGCACCATTTTTTCCTATAATCCCTAATGCCTCCCCTTGCTTCACTTCAAAATTGATTTCTCTCAATGCCCAGAAGGCCTTCCCCGCTCCATTTTCAGTTAAATTATTTTCTTCAGCAATATTTATCTGGCCGTCATGTTTGTTTCTCATAATATACCTGTTCCACCAATGATGCACTTCCTCCTTCAGGCTGGAGGAATTTATATCCCCCAATTTGTACTGTTTCCACAAATCATCTACTATAATAATATTTTTCTCCATTGCCCTGATATGCATTAAATAATATCCATCACCTTACCATCTCTTAAATTAAATAGTATAATGCCTCCAATAAAAACAACTATTGAAAAAACAAAAGCATAACACAAATATATAAAATCGTGCATCCCGGCGCCGAGAAATCCATAGCGGAAAAACTCCATGATGGGCGTTACAGGATTTAAGAGTAAGATAAATCTATATTTTGCAGGAACCACTGCCATCGGATAAATGACCGGTGTGGCAAACATCCATATCCGGATAAGAAAAGACAGGAGATTTTGCAAATCACGATACCGAATAGATAAGGCGGCAAAAATCAGCCCGATTCCCATGCTCATCAACATGAGTAAAAATACTAAAACCGGTAAAAGTAAAACATAGCTATTTGGCTGTACCGCTTCGTGATGTCCTATAGACCAGAAAAAAATGAGCAGGTAAATGCCAAATTGAATCCCCAGCCTGGCCAGTGAGGATAATAGCAGCGAATAAGAAACTACAATTCTGGGAAAATAGACTTTATTGAATATTGCTGCGTGGCTGTTATAGGTATAAGACACTGCAGATACGCTTTCAGAGAAAAACCCCCACAGGATCACGCTCCCAAAATAGAAAAGTAAACCCGGCTTGCCCGAGGTGGAAATACCCACTACATTTTTAAAAATAACCACGTAAACCAATGCTGTAAACAAGGGCTGTATGAAAATCCATAAGGCGCCCAAAGCCGTCTGCTTGTAAGACGCTAAAAAATCCCTTCTTACAAAACGAAGCAGCAATTCCCTGAATTGCCAAACCTCTTTTATATAGAAATCAGGACATTTTGTACGTGAGGATATTTCCCATGATGATTCCATAATCGCTTCCAAGGGGTTAAAAACCAGACTGCAAGGTACAAATCATTTCATACCCTGATACCAATTTATAGCCAAACAACTATTTTTACAGGTAAACGTAAACCATCCGATTATTTATTGGAGCAAATAATTTTCATTTGTACCTTCACCCTGTTTTAAGATACTTTTTACTCATTTTTAATCAACATGTTATGAAAAGATTGACGTTTTTCGGAGGGGTTTTTCTTGCACTGCTTATTTACGCTCCCTCATCCTATGCACAACAAAACACTTCACCCGTGGTCAGTATCATACCGGAGCCGGTATCATTACAACAACAGGAAGGATCCTTCACGATTAATCCTTCCACCACTATTTACCTGGCAGGAAAAGATCTCGAAAGAAGCGCTACCTATTTCAATGAATATCTGCAGAAATATTATGGTTTCCATCTGAAAGTTAAAAAAGTAAAAAGCGGACAAGATGTGCATGCTGGAAATGCCATTATTCTTGATTATCAGCACATCGGTTATCCTATCGAAGGCGCTTACACTTTTACTTCCGATAAAAACAGCGTAAAAATCAATGGTGACAATGCGGTGGGTGTGTTTTACGGAATACAAACATTGATTCAGCTATTACCTACGACTCCTTCCCAATCGCTGGAAATTGCCCTTGTAACTATTAATGACCATCCACGTTTTAAATATCGCGGCATGATGCTGGATTGTGGACGTCATTTTTTCGATACGGCTTTTGTCAAGAAATTTATCAACTTCATTGCTATACATAAAATGAATCGCTTCCACTGGCATCTGACGGAAGACCAGGGATGGCGCATTCAAATCAAAAAATACCCAAAGCTTACCAGTATAGGTGCGTGGAGGGATTCCACGTTAATAGGACATTATGGATCCGGTAAATACGACCATGAACGTTATGGCGGCTTTTATACGCAGGATGAAATCAAAGCTATTGTCAAATATGCCCAGGAAAGATACGTCACCATTATACCTGAAATAGAAATGCCGGGACATTCCACCGCTGCCATTTCAGCTTATCCTGAATTATCCTGCGGCTCACCGAAAGTTCCGGTGGGTTCAACCTGGGGAGTATATGATACCATTCTTTGCCCGAGCCCCTATACTTTTCATTTTTACGAGAATGTACTGACGGAAGTCATGAAGCTTTTCCCAAGCCATTATATCCATATTGGCGGCGACGAAGCTCCAAAGATCCAGTGGAAAAATTCCCCTTATACCCAGGAATTAATGAAGAAATTAGGTTATACCAATGAGGATCAGCTTCAAAGCTATTTTGTCAGTACCATGGAAAAATTTCTCAATAAGCATGGGCGGGATATTATCGGATGGGATGAAATACTGGAAGGGGGATTGGCGCCGAATGCCACGGTGATGAGCTGGCGCGGCGAAGAAGGGGGAATAGCGGCAGCCAGGCTGCATCACAATGTCATCATGACTCCGGGCAGCTATATTTATCTTGACCACTCACAGTCCAAACCTGCAGATTCGCTTACTATTGGAGGTTATCTGCCTTTGGAGCGGGTTTATAATTACAACCCTGTGCCTAAAGAATTAACCACCGAAGAAGGGAAATACATCGAAGGTGTTCAGGCGAATGTATGGACGGAATACATGCAGTGGCCAACCAAAGTGGAATATATGATTTTCCCCAGGATGGAAGCAGTCTCCGAAGTAGCATGGACGCCTTTGGCTGATAAGAATTATGATAATTTCCTGAAAAGATTGCAAACTCAATATCAGCGTTATAAGCTATGGGGCGTCAGTTTTTATAAAGGTAATGAGGA
>SCQV01000317.1 GCA_004299085.1 Chitinophagaceae bacterium
GCTAACTGGAACACAGCAGTCTGCGAAACAAACACCATCAAAATACATTACACAAGAACGGGAGGAAACAAACCGCCTCTCATTTTGCTGCATGGATTAATGGCTAATGGTGTGTGCTGGACGGGTTTAGCACGCGTTCTGCAGAAAGAATATGACGTCATCATGCCGGATGCCAGAGGGCATGGCAAATCAAGCATACCTGATGATGGATACCGGTACGAAGACCATGCTAATGATGTGGCCGGTTTGATAAATGCGCTAAGGCTTCCTCCACCGGTCTTGCTTGGACATTCCATGGGAGGAATGACTGCTGCCGTAGTGGCAAGCCGTAAACCCAATCTGCTGCGCGGGCTGATCCTGGCCGATCCCACATTCCTTAGTCCCAAAGTTCAGCGTGAGGTCCGGGATAGCGACGTTGCCGATAGGCACCGGAAGATTCTTAATATGTCATTGAATGAAGCAGTAGCAGAAGCCCGGATCAGGCATCCTGACCGTTCACCGGAGACGCTCGAGCTGTTTGCGCGTGCCAGGCTGCAAACCAGCATGGCCGCCTTCGATGTGCTGATACCGCCCAACCCTGATTATAAACAGTTGGTGAGTGAAATTGACGTTCCAAGCCTTCTTCTATTGGGCGACAATGGCGTGGTTTCACCTGTGGTTGCTAAAGAGTTGCAACGCCTTAATTCTCTATTACAGGTTGAACAAATCCGGGAAGCCGGACACGCCCTCCACCTGGATCAGCCGGAAAGCTTCGCAGCCATCGTCAGCACATTCTTACATTCAGTGGACGTTCATTCATAATTATAAATACAACTTTTAATGATTACCCGTTATTGTACAAGAAGAAAAAATAGGATGTGCCTATGCCGGCAGGCAGCCACAAACCTGTCTGCCGCCAGGCAGGTTGCTATGATCCATTAAGATAATCGCAGGTTCTCAATCATATTTTATCCTAAAGGTGGATAAAATATGATTGGTTTCCACTTAATAAAATAGGTCCCTGATTGAAATTTTAAATAGGGTTAAGACAATGAATCAGAACAGAAAAATATTTGAACCCGATAACACAGCCGTCAGAACAGCTTTATGGAGAGCATTGCATATAAAGGTGGATGCAAACCCTCTTATACTTGAAGATGACATTGGACTGAAACTGATAGCGCCTCCCGAAGATTGGCAACAACGGCCCGATATGAAATTTACAAAACGCCTGAGGGCATCTATTGTAGCTCGTTCACGTTATATTGAAGACTTCGTTACTGAACAAGGCAGACTGGGAATCAGCCAATATGTCATCCTTGGCGCAGGGCTTGATACATTCGCCCAACGCAGACGGGATATTGCGTCCAGGCTTCACCTATATGAAATTGACCAACCTGATACGTTGACATGGAAACGGCAACGATTAGTTGAACTTGGTTTTGGCATTCCCGGTTATTTGCATTTTGTGCCTGTAAACTTTGAAACATCTTCCTGGTGGAAAGAGTTATTAAAAGCAGGATTTGATATAAGGAAACCTGCTGTTGTTGCTTGTACGGGAGTTACTTTGTACCTTACAAAAGAAGCGATTATTTCCACTCTAAAACAAATTGCCACCCTTGCTTCCGGTTCAACACTTGCCATGACATTTTACCTACCAATTGGACTGCTTGACGAAGAAGATAAGCCTATGCAGGAAATAGCAGAAAAAGGCGCCCGTGCAGCAGGAACGCCCTTTGTAAGTTTTTTTACGCCCCATGAGATATTGGATTTGGCTCGTGAAACAGGGTATAAAGAAGCGAAAACAATATCCACAAGTGAATTAGAGCAACTCTATTTTTCGGGCAGAACGGACAACCTTACACCTGCAAGTGGCGAAGTGTTCTTGTTGGCAACAACATAATCACCGACAGGGTATTCAGTGATACAATATCCTGCCTGAATTATTAATGTTGGCCGGTGTGATTTTTTATATTTCACCAAATGATTACATGATTAATATGTCCCGAAGCAGACATTGGCAAAGCAGTGAATTATTACGAACAAGCTATTCAACTGGTAAAGCTCGTTTTAAAAAGACAAGAGAAAGATGAATGAACATAATTAAAGTAAAGGAATAGCGTAATGGTTTTGAAAATGGAAATCTATAATTTGGTACAATCTGATGTATTCAGCTAAGAATAGACCGGGTAAAATTTTGTTAACGACATTGGATAAAAATTATAAACCAAGGTAACCATTCAGGTTACAGATAATATTTATTTCAGGTCTTCTCCATGGCGCCAAAGCGCAGGTGACTTGTCATCACATAGCATTATTAGTTATTCATCCCAGATTTTGCAGTTGGGCTGCAAAATCTGCCCAAAGGGCTGACGAATGCCCAAAAAGGGCATTGTCGGGGTTAACCCTGACAAAAATCCGTAGGATTTTTCGTCAGCCGGAGGCAAATTTTTCAGTAGAAAAATTTGAATGACTATCCGTAATAATACAAGGAACCGACAAGTTATAATGCAGCCTCTCGCATAGTGAGGATACCGTCTCAGTTTGGTTCTTGAAAAGCTGCTCCTTTTCTCCTCTCCAAATTCTTGTTTATTATTTAATCCTGTGTTACTTTTCGCTTGACCGAAAAGTAACCATCTCGTCTAAGCCGAGACAAAAAAGGTCAAGAAAAATCAAAGCTTCCACCCGCAACAGCCTCCCACGGCGCGCTGATTTTTCGGGCCAACCTGCCTGTCCGGTAGGCAGGCGCTTCTTTGATTCCGTTTCAAAAGGGGGCATTATTTTAAAATAAAAATCTTGCCTTACCATACCCTTTAAACTTCACTTGTACAATTGCGGATAGTCAATAAAATTTGGGCTCATGTACCGGGCGCAAAATAATAATTTTCCAAATTTTATAATTTAGTCTATCGAAATTATAGACTTTATATATATTTGCACCCGATTCTAAACTGAACTGTTATGCTTGATACCATATTAGCCAAATCCAGACCGGTTCATGCAGGTCACAAAAGCGCTCAAACCAATAGCCACCTGATGAGTCTGGTCAAAGGAATTACCTGGCGGATCGTAGGCACCATAGACACTATCATGATCGCCTGGCTGGTTACAGGCAAGATACACATGGCCGTAAGCATCGGCTCTGTGGAAGTGTTTACCAAAATATTACTTTATTATCTCCATGATCGGGCCTGGGAATTTGCCAAAAACAGGAAAAAGGAAAGTTATGAAGGATGATCTGACACGAGAACTGGAGGCATTGGATTTAATAGAATCTTTGAAAGCGGTGGCAGAACGGTTTGAAGGCAAAGTAGTTTTTTCCTCCTCTTTCGGTCAGGAAGATATGGTCATTACCGATGTTATTTTCCGGAATAATATTTCTATCTGCATATTTACTTTGGACACCGGACGCCTTTTTCAGGAAACTTATGACCTGATGGACCTTACCAGAGCGCGTTACGGCAAAGAATTTAAAATTTATTTTCCTGATGCGGCAGATGTGGAAGAATATGTAACGCACAAAGGCATCAATGCCTTTTATGAATCGGTGGAAAACCGCAAGGAATGTTGCTTTATCCGGAAAGTAAAGCCGCTGAAAAGAGCTTTAACGGGACAGGAAGTATGGGTTACCGGCCTTCGGGCAGAACAATCAGAAAACCGTTCCACACTGCCAATCTGGGAATGGGATGAAGGTTTTCATATTTACAAATTTAATCCCCTGGTAGCATGGAGCTATGAGCAAGTATTGGATTATTTGAAAGAGAATTCAGTACCTTATAATAAGCTGCATGATAAAGGATTTATCAGTATTGGCTGTGCCCCTTGTACACGTGCAATTCAGCCCGGTGAACATCCACGTGCCGGCAGATGGTGGTGGGAAAACTCAAAAAAAGAATGTGGATTACATACACACGGAGCCTGACAGCTATCAAACAGCTATTTGTAAACAGGGTTATATAGTGTATTAGACGGAACTTCAATATTGGGTTTGCCTTCATAACGATGCACCCACAGGGAATAGCACATGGCAACTGTAAAAGCAATGCTTCCCGCTACCATCACATAAAAAAGAAAACGGGATGTAGAAACCCAACTGTAGTTTACATCTTTCATTTCGTGCGCCGTAGTACTCTCGTCTGCCATGGTATGATTAAATTGTGCCACAAATTTAAAATAAGATATTTAAAACTCCTAAAATTATTTCTCTTTGATCTTTAAAGAAGAGAAGGTTTGTTTTCCCTTAGCAAAATATTTCCATGCAATGGTATGAAAGTATGTGCCGGATAAATTTTTCATTTTAACAATGGGGATATACCTTTTATTCAGGGTGCTGCTTCGCTTCTTATTCTGAAACAGCCAGCGATAATAGGCTCCATGTGCCTTCAGAATAATTTTCAATTCGGACGGATACCCCTTCACAATACTTCTAAAGGCCGCAAAACCATCCAGCATAAATCTTATGGCAAGTTTAGTAACCCGTTCAATCCCGGACAGATTTTTATGCATCATAATAAGGTTATTCCTGAAATTCAGGAACATTTTATAAGGGCTTCCCTGTGCCAGACTTCCTCCGCCCACATGATATACTACCGATTGCGGACAGCACCATACCTGATAACCCATACGTTGCAGGCGCCAGCAGAGATCAATCTCCTCCATGTGCGCGAAGAAATATTCATCTAACCCGCCTGCCTGATGGTATAGTGCAGCTTTAATAAAAAATGCCGCTCCGCTTGCCCAAAAAATCTTTGCTGCATTATCATACTGTCCGGTATCAGCCTCTGTCGTATCAAATATTCTGCCCCTGCAAAAGCTGTATCCCCAGTGATCCATCCACCCCCCTGCTGCTCCGGCGTATTCAAATTGATTTCGATCCTGACAGGAAAGTATTTTGGGCTGACAAGCTCCGATCACAGGGTTATTATGCATCAAACGGATTATTGGCAAAATCCAGTCTTTGGTCACTTCTACATCAGAATTGAGCAGCACATAATAGGCTGCCTCCACTTTTTTTAAGGCTTCATTATACCCACCGGCAAAGCCAAGATTCCCTGAATTTTGAATGATATTTATATGGGGATATTCCCTTTTGATAAACGCTGCACTGTCGTCATCAGAGGCATTATCCGCCACGTAAATCTTCAGATTAGGATAATCGGTGGCAATTACAAACGGGAGAAATTTCTCTAAAAAAGACCGGCCGTTCCAATTGAGAATAACCACCGCCACCGAAGGAAAAAAATCTGCCATGAATTTAATGGTACTTTTGTCAAAAATAGGATTTCCAATGGTTTTCAAACGGGATAACCGGTATTTTATTTACAATTCTTACTTTTATTCCCTATCAGAGGCTTATGTTTAAACAATTTACAGGATGGAAAGGAGTGCTGGCAATACTGGCTATTTTAATTATTGCAGCCACACTTTTATATGTCAATAATCTGACACAGAAAATGCAGGACGAAGAACGGCTGAAAATACAAAACTGGGTAGAAGCCAACAAGGAAATTCTCACTGCACCACCCGATGCCAATCTGAACTTAGCGACTGAAATTCTTAAAAATAATACTTCTATACCCATTATTGAATTGGATAAAGAAGGGCATATTATCGGCGTTAACAACTTAGATTCTGCCAAAATATCCAACGATCCGAAATATTTAAGAAATAAATTAAAGCTCTTCAAAACAGAACATGCCCCCATCACTCAACAATATAACCCAAATGATTCCACAGAGCGGAATCTCATTTTTTATGGTGATTCCACTATCCTGCAGCAGATCCGCTATTATCCTTACATCCAGCTTGGGGTCGTAGCATTATTTATCATTGTTACGCTGATTGCTTTAAGTAACACCAATAAAGCCACCCAAAATCAATTGTGGGTTGGTTTAGCTAAAGAAACGGCCCATCAGTTAGGCACTCCTTTGTCATCCATGGAAGCATGGCTGGAGCTGCTCAAAGGCAATAAAGAAAATGAGCCGATAGTGCAGGAAATGGGAAAAGATCTTGACAGGCTGAAGCTCATCTCTGAAAGATTCTCCAAGATCGGCAGCACGCCTGAATTGGAAGAGCATGAACTTATTTCACAAATACACAATGTAGTGGCCTATATGAAACGAAGGGCGCCCAAAAACATCCGTTTCATTGTGAAAACACATGGCGAGGAAGATATTCCTGCCATGATATCGCCTTTGCTATTTAACTGGGTTATTGAGAATCTGTTGAAAAATGCACTGGACGCCATGGGCGGGAAAGGCGCTATTTCAATAGACATCTCATCGCATCCGACTTATAATTTAATAGACGTTACCGATACCGGCAAAGGTATTGCCAGCATCAATATTGAGAAGGTTTTTAAGCCCGGATTCAGCACCAAAAAACGCGGCTGGGGCCTGGGGTTATCACTCAGCAAACGCATTATTGAAAGCTATCATAAAGGGAAGCTGTTTGTAAAATCTTCTGAAGTCAACAAAGGCACCACTTTCAGAATCATGTTGAGGAAATAGTTTTTTTATCAGCTATCCGCCTTTATGCAAGTGGAACAATAGCACCTGCCTATGCCGGCGGGAAGGTTCTATGATCCCACCCTTGCTTACTGCAGGCAAGGGAGAATCTTTCTTTTAGTAAGCTTCCAAAGCCGTTCCATGATATTAAGATTAGGGGAGTATGGCAACAGATATAGCAGGCGGATGCCTTTACGAATACACGAATCGCCGTCCACAAAAAACAGACAAAAGGTTGCAATGTAAAGTGGGCAGCATCCAGGAAAGGTAAATGCACTTCCCTTTCTTCGCCGCTTCAATAACCGGATCTACGCTTTCTGCTTTCTTTGGAAGAGTGCATATATTTTGTGGTCTGTCCATTATAAAATGGCCATTCTCCTTTTATTTTTTGACCGATTTTTTATCCTTTGAGCAGTATAAACAAGAACATTGGTAGAGGCCATTAACAAAAACCCGGTATGAGCGCCTGCATGAATTTTTCTATTTCGGCAAAAGAAAAGTCCTAAGGGCATCTCCCAAAACCTTATTTTTAGTTTTATTTAGCCGCGAATAGCAGGGGCCTGCCAGCCGGCAGGCTGGTTTTCACGAATCTATAGGTGTTTTTTAGAGATGCCCCTAAGTATTTCTTGCTTTACTGTATTTTTGATATCCGTCAGAGACGCGGAAATATGACCTGAAGAATGCTTTAATTGATAATTAATTAATGGAATTATGCATTTACTTCTCGTAATCCAATGAATACAGGGCTTTGCCTATACGACCTTAGAAAAATGACGTTAAGAAATTTGCGATAATGGAGCGTTCACCGAAAATATGATTGGATTTAGATTAAAGCTGAATATCACAAAGGTTCATTGGGGTGTAAAAGCCAATCGGAGCATTATTTTCCATAGCGTAATTGAGCAAATTTTAGTCATTTTGCGTCAGTCTTGAATTTTCTTTGGTTCTTTCTTTACTTCAAGGCAAAGAAAGAACACTCTAAAATCAGGGTTACGCGCTTTATATACATAATCCTATTAATTAAATTGAATTTTATACTTCGACTAGCGACACAAACGCAAAAACAAAACGCATTATTTTATGCTAAACGGCCACCGCCATTTATTGATATGATGACTCCAAAACTCGAATCTATTTTAAAAAATATCGCTCAATTTTCTGAAGGAGAACTTGAGCTTATCGAACCTTTTTTCGAGCGTGTTGAATTAGCGAGGGATGAAGTTTTGTTAGAGGAGGGACAACCCTGCACCGCCGTTTTTCTGGTAGAATCCGGTATTCTGCGTAATTATTACAACAACGATGGTTTGGACATTAATCTTAGTTTCACATTTGAAAAACAATTCACCACAAATTTCGAAGCTTATATCAGCAGGGAACCTTCTAAGATTACGATTCTGGCAATGGAGAAATCGGTTGTTTGGATAATGAAAACCAGGGTCTTTACCCA
>SCQV01000318.1 GCA_004299085.1 Chitinophagaceae bacterium
CATCCATAATAATCGTGTGGCCATTTACCAAAGCATTAAACTGCATTTTACCCATCCATTGAACTTCAATTTCGTGTGCCATAGTTTATTTTATTGATGATGTGATTGTATATCTTTTTTCTTTGTGGATATCCTGAAAAAATAATAGACAGGGCAATAACCGATGAAGGATGTAATGAAAAAGAAAACCGGAATAGCTAAAAGAACAATTCCTATCATACCGGAAATGGTATGTTTCAAATATAAATCAACAAGCAATATAGATAAAAATATTCTTAATCCCCTGTCAACAAGCCCTATATTTGTTTTCATTATAGAAAGAATTAATTAGTTTACAAGCCTGAAATTATTTTTTTAAGTTTCTCTCTCACTTTTTTGGCTATTCGCTTTAATTTTTCATTATGAATCGCTGCCATAGAAGCCAGCGGATCCACAGAAGATACTTCTACGGTACCATCTTTAAACTCCTGAACTATTATATTGCAGGGAAGCATGGTTCCAACGTTGTTCTCTGTTTGTAAAGCTTCATAAGCAAACGGTGGATTGCATGCACCAAGGATTTTATATTTTCTGAAATCCACATCCAGTTTCTTCTTTAAGGTTTCCCTGACGTCAATTTCAGTAAGAATGCCAAATCCTTCTTTTTTCAATTCTTCTGTCACTTTTGTAATAGCTGTATTGAAATCATCATGAACAGCCTTTGAAAAATAGTAACTCATTTGATTATCACTTTATGGTGAATAATAAATTATAGCACAAAGGTCTGATAATGCGGATCCCTTGTCAGCAACTTATGTTACATATAGCCTATTCCTCAGTATTTCTATAAATCTTTTTTACGGAATATTTGTACGGCAATGATCAGTGGAATAACAGCCCAAATTGCCAATAGTATCAGTGTGAAAACCATTCCGATACTTGTACCGAAAAAATCACGGTAAACTGCTCCTGTATATCCCATAAGGGCAGCAATGTCCATTTTCATCATCACGGTAATTCTTGCGAGGTCAATCGGATTAAACATGGTGAAGAATAAAACAGGTTTTTCCAGTGGATAATCATTGAACAAGAAAAGGAACCCCATCAATAGTCCGTCATAGACTACTGAGAAAAAGAACCATAGTAATAAAGCCATTCCAATCCCTCTGGCTTTGTCACGGCTGATGACTGCGCAAAAGAAGGCGATGGAGGTGAAGATAAACGTCAATGCTATTCCGGTAACAATCAGATATAATCCTGTTGTACCTGGTGCATAAATGGTTACCGGTAATGCCATACCAATCAGATAGGCCAGGGAAAGAGATCCTGCTACTCCCAGGTAATCTGCAAGCAGTATATAACTTCTCTTGACAGGCTGCGCAACCAGCAGTTCTATGAATTCACTGTTATTATAAATAAAAATCGTGGAGAATATGATACCGACCAATGGTATGACAATGAGCATGACACTCATCAGACTGCTGAGACTTCGTGATGGATCATTGTCAAGCATGAATAAGCTCAGGCTTATCACCAAAAGAAATATGGCATAAGACAGAATGATCTTATTCCGGGCGATATCATAGACCGTATATTTAGCAATTTTCAGCATGTTGATATTGATTGATCAGTTTAACAATAGCTTTAGAAAACCTTTCTTCCTGCATTTCAGATAATATTTCTGTTACCGGCTTATAGAAAATTATTCTGCCTTCCTGCAGGCTCAGTACACTATCAGCCAGTTCGGCTACTTCGCTCATAATATGAGAAGTGATGAGAATTAATTTTCCTTCCTCCCGAGCGGATATAATTTTGGATTTTAGTGTTTCTGCAGATTCGGGATCAAGCCCCGCAGTTGGCTCATCCAGAATAAGCACACGGGGACAAAAAAGGAATGCCAGCGCAGCACTTACTTTTTGCCTGGTTCCGCCCGATAAGGTACGCATGGCTTTATGAAAAATATTACGCAAATGAAAAGCATCTATCAATTCTTCATCTATACAATCTGCTATGCTTATATTCCGGATATCTTTTATCATTTTGAATAGCTGCCCAACTTTCATATTATCCGGATAATGTCCGATCTGAGGCATATACCCGATATGCTTCCTGTAATTGTCATCATTCCTGATATCTTTGCCATCGAACAAGACAACGCCTTTATCGGGTATTACCATGCCTAACAGACATTTAATAAGCGTTGTTTTGCCGGCAGCATTAGGGCCAATGACAGACACTACCTGACCTGCATTAAAAGAAATGTTGATGTCTTTCAACACCTTTACTTTACGAAATGATTTCTCCAGATTTAAGATATCAATCATGATTTTCGGTATTGTTGCATGAGCGGATGATGATCAATGACGGACACAGGTATCAGACTGGGAATGGCCCGTTCTGCCTTATCCAACAGGCTCACGACAAAGCTGCGGAACAGTGTGATGGCATACGGGATATTTTCGACTATCTTGCTGTACAAACTAACAGGATAATAAGGGATATCTCCAATGCCATCTTTATTCAGATCATAACCGGCATATTTATCCCAGTAATTAGCATCAAAAGAATTTTGCTCGGGGCTTCCGTTGGTGCTGACATCAAAAGTGTTTCCGGTAAAATTATTGTGATCAAAACGGTTACCTGTACAATCGGATAAAATATTAAGCGCCCAGCCATTCATATTAAAATTATTTCCAGAAAACTGGTTGCGGCTACAGCTTTCCATATAGATACCGGTGGTATTGTGTCCGAAAATATTGTCTGAAATACGGCTGTCATTGATTTCTTTCAGGAGCAATCCGTAAGCAGCCGGCCCCCAGTTGTATTCAAACCGGTTTTGCAGCATAATAATATGCCCGCTATACATCACTGCCACTCCTGCGCCATTATCACTGAAAATATTCTTAATATATGTATTACTGTCAGAAAACATAAAGTGCAAACCGTAACGGTAATTATTTTTACACCGGTTATTTGATACTGTACATCCATTTGAAAATTCAAAATAGATACCATCTCTCTGACCTGATACGGAATTACCGTCAACTAATATATCGGAAGCATACCATAGGTAAATGCCGCTTCCCGATTCCATGGCAGTGGTATTTTCGTGACTGCTTCCGTTAATCACATTATTCCTTACGACGCTATGGCTTGTTTTAGGTAAATAAACGGGGAAGAGTGTGTTGTTAAACCGGTTATTTTCTATGATAATATTCTTTACGCTTTCACAACGGATACCGGCATAATTTCTCAATGAACCTTTATTGGTATTGCAAATATGAAATCCTTTAATAATAACATGGTTGACATTTACAATAAGGACATCTCCTTTCATCTGCCCGTCCAGTACGGGGTAACCTTCACCAAGCAAAGTCACTGATTTATCAATCCCCAGATTTGCTACAGCATATCTCCCCTGCTTCACAAGGATGGTGTCTCCATTATGTGCCTGCTGCAACGCCTGAGATATATTTTTCACTTTGAGCGAAGGATGCACGATGATTGTATGGGCAGCAGCATCAGCAACTCCGGTAATCAGAATACCTATCAATATAACTAATTTATACAACATAGCCGGCTTCATATCTTAAGGTACTATCTTTAGCAGGTCATTCCAATCCATTAATTTTCCCTTCCCTGGGGCAGTAGCTTTTTCTGCTGTTTCCCTGTCAGGGAAAGCAGCTACATTCACTCCCATTGGACTTCTTAAATCCTCATCATTCAAATAAAAAGCATCTAAAGCAGAAAGCATTTTTCCTTCCCGGGCATAATTGGCTACCAGAACAAACGCAAAGCTGCCTGTATCGGATAAATGAGTTTTGTAAAAACTTGCAAGGCATTCTTCCGCATCAAATTTGTAAACCTTTCCTTTTCGGGTAACGATTTCTCCGTCAAACTTTGGATCCATGATAGTCATCCTGCAGTAATTACAGGCATCCTTCCCATATAGGATGGGAGAGGGCTTTACAGTACAGGAAGCTATCACAAACAGTAAACAGATAATCTTAACCAGCTTTAACATATTGCCATTTTTTTAGGTAACGTCTTTCGAATAGGGCGATCCCCATCAATAATATTCCTGGAACGATGATCATGTAAGCGCCAACGGCCGGGAATGATCCTGCTACGAAATTCAGGAGTTGCTTATATCCAAACAAGGGTGGCTGGTAGCTCATTCCCGGAACAATGATGGCTGCGTGCGGATCCAGATGATGCCCATAGTTATATTCCCATCTCCAAAAATCAATGACTCCAACGATACCAGTCAGCAGCAATAAACTAATCCACACCCAAAGCCATTGAAGCTTATTAGTGAAGAAGGTAATGAAACCTGCCAGGATTAGAATTCCAAGCCAATATGGAAGGATACTGAACTCGGGAAAATCAGCATTATCAATTACCCTCATACCGATATAATGATTCAGGTTATTAACGAGGTCCACTTGTCCGCCTACCCCTTTAGGATAAATGAACATCACTATTCCTTCGGGATATTGAGGAGCCAGCAGAGTAATTTTCCAAAAGGGGAAAATCAAAGACCCAATCATGCAAATTGCACAAGCTAAAACGATCCACCTTGATATTGATTTCATGATAAATAATTGCTTTAATCGGAACCTTTACTTTTTTAAAACATTTTATCTTTCATTCAATACCTCTTGTAGTCAGGGAATCTACCCCTAATCCCCAGGAAAGAGGTTCGTTAGATCCTGCAGATGATACCCTGATGTAGCCTTGCATTTCCTGATGCAATGCAGAACAGAAATCGGTACAATAGAAGGGATAAATGCCCGGTTTTTCCGGCTTCCAGCTCAGTGACACCGTTTCTCCCGGCATGATAAGCAGCTCAGCATTATTATTCCCCATGACAGCAAACCCATGCGGTGCATCCCAATCCTGCTCTACATTGGTCACGTGAAACACCACTAAATCTCCCATTTTCACGCCTTCAATATTATCCGGGGTAAAATGTGATCGTATGGCCGTCATATAAACATGAACAGTATCTTTATTCCGGACAACTCTAACATCCGGAGGAATAGTATAATAAGGATTCTTGTTTTCTGTGAGCTTGTAGATGCGTACCTGATTTTTCCTGATAATATCTGCCGGCACTCCCTGCGCATAATGAGGCTCGCCGATAGTAGGGAAATCAAGCAGCATTTTCATTTTATCACCGGAAATATCAATTAATTGTGCTGACTGGGCCAGCTCAGGACCAGTAGGAAGATAACGGTCTTTGGTGATCTTATTTAGTGCAACAACATATTTGCCGTAAGGTTTTTTCGTATCTCCTCCCGGAACCATTAAATGCCCCGGAGAATAAAATACTTTTATCCTGTCTAACACTTGTTGCGTGGCCACTTTCCACTTAACAATCTCTGATGAAATAAACATGGTTGTGTAAGCATTCCCCTTATCATCAAATTCTGTATGCAAAGGACCCAGTCCCGGATTCTTAACTTCTCCCGCTAATACAGCATCATATTTTAAAACGGGGATGCTGTCATAAACCCCTTCAAACTGCTTATTAGCAATGGCGCTCTGTATCTTTTCAAAAGAAAATACCGGAATAACGGTGGCCAGCTTACCACCGCCTACAATATACTTTCCGGTCGGATCTACATCCACACCGTGAGGTGATTTGGGACATGGGATGAAATATGCGGCGCCCGGTAAATTCTTCAGGTCCATCATTTTCACGGAATGCTCGATGGTTGAAGTGGCGGTATGTGTATTTAAATCAAACACATTATGAGCATAATCAGATTTTACGTCTATGGCTTTCCCTGCCTTTAGATATTCTTCCAGTTTTTTCCAGTTCAACGCAAGAATGAAATCTTTATCATTTTGGCTGGCATTTACTTCCAAAAGAGTATGGGCTTTCTCTGTATTATAGCAGGAAAAAAATATCCAACCATCTGAAGGTCCTTTCCCTGCATGGGAAAGATCATAATCAACGCCGGGTGCCAATAATTGAAAAGCAATGTTCATACGGCCGGTGTTCTTGTCCACTTTTATGAAAGATATGGTACCCCGGAAATCTTTTTTATAGCTATTAATAGGGACATCGGGATTTGACTGAATGGGAATACTGAAACGGGTAGCTGCTACCACATATTCAGAATTGGGAGTGATAAAAGGAGAGGCATGGTCTCCTGCGCTGTTCGGTATTTGTAAAATCTCTTCCGTCTTAAAATCAGTGAGATTAATGCGCGCAATTCGAGGGGTGTTATTCCCATTAATGAATAACCATCTGCCGTCAATCTCACCGTTAGTTTCCGACATTTCAGGGTGATGTGCATCATCCCAGGGAACAAATCCGAAAGTGGTGTTCAGCATAGGCTTGGTTTCTTCCGAGTAGCCGTACCCGTTTTCAGGGTTTTGTGAAAATACAGGTATTACTTTAAGAAGCCGCCCGGACGGGAGTCCGTAAACAGCCACCTGACCGCTGAAGCCACCTGAAGCAAACATATACAATTCATCATATTTGCCGGGAGCTACATACACTTTTTCTGCTGCATCACCTTCTATAACGTCACTAGCCTGTTTAGGCTTGCAGCCGGTAAAAGCCCAGACGCCACCTATGCCGCTTAATAGCAGAAGTGCTAATGAAAA
>SCQV01000319.1 GCA_004299085.1 Chitinophagaceae bacterium
TCTGATATAAAGAATCACATTTACCTTTGAATTCACATTTAGATATCACGCTTATTTTTCATGTAAAATAATACCAGAACTAAAAGATTGGAAAAGGATTAATTTTAAAAAGGCTTGTATGAATCTTTTATCAACCAAAGCTGAAAGCTGGCTTGCTGTAGTCCTGTTTAATTTGTTTATGGTGGCTATGGCAGGCCTTTTACTCAGAGCCTTTCATTACATCCCTATTCCCCACTTGAATTATGACTACTTGTTACAAGCTCATTCTCACTTTGCTTTTGGAGGATGGGGATTCATGGCTTTGTTTATTGCGTTTCATCATGCTTTTCTGAATAAGAGCAGGGCACCCAACAAATCCTATACTTATATTTTTTTGGCCGCTTTGGTTTCAGTTTACGGGATGCTGATTAGTTTCCCTTTTGGTGGATATGCAGCCGTTTCTACTTCTTTTTCTACATTATATATTTGGGTGACCTATTGGTTTACTTTTCGGTTCTTTAGGGATACTAAAAACAGTGAGCAAACCATTTCTTTAAAAATGGCAAAAGCTGCTTTGTTCTTACTGATATTTTCTTCTATTGGTCCATATACTATGGCTGTCATGATGGCTTCCGGGCACGGAGGAGATCCCCATGCGATGAATGCTATTTATTTTTATCTCCATTTTCAATACAACGGCTGGTTCATGTTTGGAATCTTAGCCTTGTTTTTTAAGTGGGTGGAAATGCACTCAATATCCTTTTCTAAAATAAAGGCCGTACGATTTTACCGCCTGCTATTCTGGTCCTGTTTCCCTGCTGTTCTTTTATCCTTTTTATGGTCCAGGCCCGCGAACTTTGTTTTCTGGATCGCAGGGCTGGCAGGATTTATTCAACTAATGGCACTGATTCCTTTACTACAGATTATACATAGTTGCAGCAAGGAGATAAACATGTTTGTCAAGCCTGTTATAAAGTTCATGGGCATTTTCATATTAGCAATGTTTATACTAAAATACCTTCTCGAGTTCTTTGGCTCGATCCCGGTTATTGTGAATTGGACGATCACTATTCGCAACCTGCTTATTGCTTACCTGCATCTTGTTTTCCTTGGTGTTTTTACCCTTTTTTTGCTTACCTATTTTATCCAGGTAAATGTTTTGCGATTAAATAAAATAACACAAAGCGGGCTGTGGATATTTTTGATCGGATTTTTTATTACAGAAGCAATCCTTTTTAGCGCATCATATCTATCCTTGCACAATAATTTTATTCCATCTTTTAATAGGTGGATGTTCTTTACTACGCTTTCATTTCCTTTAGGTATAGCGTTATTATGGATTGGTAATTTAAAGAGTGTCCGCCAACGATTTAAAAAAGCAGAAAATAAAATTTCAATCAATGACACAGGAAATGTTGTTAAAGAAATACAATCGTGAAGTACCTCGTTATACGAGTTACCCAACCGTACCTTTTTGGAAAGAATGGATGCACGCCAAAGATTATGTAGATAATTTTAAAACCAATTTTGATAAATATAATCAGGGAGAAGGAATTTCTCTTTACCTGCATTTACCTTTCTGTGAATCCTTATGTTCTTTCTGTGGGTGTAATAAATTAATAACTGCTAATCATGACGTAGAGGAAAAATACCTGAATGCTGTTATTGGTGAATGGTATTTATATAGAAGGTTGATGGGAGCCAAACCTATAATCCGGGAGCTACACTTGGGAGGAGGTACGCCTACTTTTTTCTCCCCCGGAAATTTGAAACGAATGTTAGACTGTATTTTTGATATTGCCGATATTCATCCGCAAAGGGCGTTTAGCTTAGAAGGCCATCCCAATAACACTACTCGTAGCCATTTGGAAATATTACAACAATTTGGTTTTACCAGGATCAGTTTGGGTGTACAGGATTATGACCCTGATGTACAACGTGTTATTAATCGTATTCAGCCTTATGAAAATGTAGAGCAGGTAACCCAATGGGCAAGGCAAACCGGCTTTACCTCTGTAAACCATGACTTGATATATGGCCTTCCCTTACAAACGCTTACAAGCGTGAAAAGTACCATTGAAAAAACTATAGCGCTCCATCCGGACAGGATTGCTTATTATAGCTATGCGCATGTTCCATGGATAAAAAAGAATCAACGTTTATACGATGAAAATGATCTGCCAACTGCTGAACAAAAGATGAAATTTTATCTTTTTTCAAGATCGCTGCTTTTATTAGCCGGCTATGAAGATATTGGTATGGATCATTTTGCACTTCCTGGTGATAGCCTGTATAAAGCATCTTTGGAGGGTGGCATGCATAGGAATTTTATGGGTTATACTACCAGTTATACTCCTTTCTTGATTGGTTTGGGCGTATCTGCTATCAGCGATACGGGATCAGCCTACTCCCAAAATTGCAAAGAGCTTACTAACTATTATCGTAAGATAGATAACTCTGAATTGCCGCTTCAACAAGGTTATATTTTAGATGAGACTGAAGTGGGTCTCAGAAAATATATCATGGATATTGCTTGCAAAGGGTCTGTAATCTTTGAGCCTGAGCATACCAATCTGTTGAATACTTATGTCATCCCGGAGCTAAAGGAGCTGGCAAACGATGGGCTGATCATTTTAGGCCGGAGAGGATTAAAGGTGACCGGAATAGGGAAGATGTTTTTACGAAATATTTGCCAGGCATTCGATTTAAAATGGAAGTGGTCGCAATCAAAAAGTGAAATCCCTCGCTTCAGCAGGTCGGTATGACTTCAGTAAGATGATCTTTGCAGTATTGGGATCGGTACGGTATTATAAGAGATATTTCTTTACATTATAAGGAATTGGGTATGAAAAATCTATATACCCAAAAGATTCCAGTAAACTATACCCGCTCAATGCCTCACACTGCAAAAAGTCCCGCGCCTCATACTTCGCCGCTTGCACGCCTGCCCCGATTTAAGCAGAGGCCCTTTGCGGCGCTTCCCGCAGCCAACCAGGACAACCGCACAGGTTGTTTTTCCCTATCATACTTTTTGCATTCCTACCTGCAACCGGCACAGTGTCATCCTTGTGCCTGCGGGCACCGCAGAGTCTGGCTAACGCTCCATAAACTCCACTTTATTTGTTCGCCTCTTTGCTTTAAACCTCCCCTCAAAAATGTTTGAAGCTATACTTTATTTTTTCTGCGAATCTTTTCTCAGACAAAATAACAAGTATCTGCTATCACAAATTGAAAATGAATAACCAATTATCCGGATAAAATTTTGTGAGAGAGTTTTTTGTTTCGTTTATTTCGTTTATTTTATTTAGTACATTTGCGGAAAATATAAGGTAGCATGGACGCAATCATGAAAAAAATAAGTAAACATGACCAGCAAATTGCACTGAGTTCTTTAGATACACTCAGGTCTAAAGTGCATAAAATAAAAAGGAGAAAAGACGGATCGCTTAATATTCGAATTAACAATACGGACATTGCCATTCCAGGTCTGGCTTTCTCCCTTTTATCTGATATTTTGTCTAATATGGCCGAGGGTAAGCCTGTATCCGTTCTTTCTGTTGAATCACAAATAACCACCCAGGAGGCTGCCGATAGATTGCATGTATCTCGCCCTTTTTTAGTTAAACTTCTGGAAACAGGTGAGATACCCTTTCTTAAAGTGGGGAGTCACAGGCGGATATTATTGAAAGATATTCTGGAATATGAGCAAAGGCAGCAGGCTATGCGAAAAAAGCAATTAGCCTTTTTAAGCAAGCAGGCCCAAAAACTGAACTTGGGTTATTAAATGGAGAAGCATTAATAGCGGCATTACTTGATGCTAACGTGCTTTATCCTGCTCCGGTAAGGGATTTATTGCTTCATTTAGCTGATACTGGATTGTATTTCCCAAAATGGACGGACGAGATTCACAAGGAATGGATACAAAATCTTTTCGCAAATCGCCCCGATTTGAAATTGTCAAGCTTGAAATCTGCCAAAAGATCCATGAATCTTGCTTTCCCCGATGCTGACATCAAAGGATTCTTTCATCTGATAGAAAAATTACAATTACCGGATAACAATGACAGACACGTACTTGCCGCTGCTATTCATGCAAAAGCAGATTTTAGTATTACTTATAATGTCAAAGATTTTCCACAGAAATACCTCGCTTCATTTTCTTTAAACGCTATAAATCCCAATGATTTTACCGTTAAGCTTATTCATCAGGATAAAGAGGCGGTATTAAGCGCTTTCAATAATCAGGTCGCTAATCTTAAATATCCACCATTGACTAAGAACGAAGTATTGAATAGCCTGGCAAAATGTGAATTGAAAAAATCAGTCACACTATTATTAACGTTAATCCATTAAAAGCCTGATTTCTCGTTGTCCTTCTACGTTCTGACGTAACTCTTCCTGAGCGATGTCAATTTTTCCGTTTGTTACCCAATCATAGAGTAAAATTTGCTATTAATGATGCTTAAGGAAATCTGTTTAAGAAAACAGTTCAGCTATATTACTTTATAAAAAATTAAAAAGAAAGCAAAATTAGGGCGGCTTGCACAAGGCCAACGCTTAAAAAAAAACAAAAGACTACGGCATAAACGCAAAACCACAGCACATAAGCCATCCTTTATTCCGTTTCCTTTTGGTTTTTGCAACGCCGTCCTGTGAGAAGGCTTTCTTTTCTCTTTTAAAATAATGTAAGTTCGAACAGTAATATTGTCATTATCAATTAGTTAGAGAAGGACTGGCCTGCCAGCACCCTGCAATAGCCTGAAAGGCTGGAGAATGGATAGGGGGTGGCTACTCTATGGATCAAGAGTAGATAAAGGATGGACTAAGGGTATTTAAAGCGCACTTAGCGTATCTATGAGCTGGATTTATCTGCAGCGTTAAAGGAGAAATAAGGATTGGTA
>SCQV01000320.1 GCA_004299085.1 Chitinophagaceae bacterium
AACAAAGAAAAGTCAAGGCTGGCGAAAAAAAGCTAAAAATTTACATGTCCGGCTAAAATGAAATAGCTCAAGCATTTGCCTACATCCATGCATTAGGAGGACTTACCGGCTTTGTGATATTTTTTCACATTGGAACATTGATTTCATTTTTACGCCCTCCCTGTAAATTTTCTTCACGCCTTTTTTCTAAGGCCGAATCGCAATGCGATAATGACAAAATTCACGCGTTTTCATTTTGCGAGAGATCAGGAGTTCTGAACTTGATTATTGCTGATATTTGCAGTAAACAAATTGTTTGTGAAGCAATGGGAAGCAAGCTTTTAACCTGATTGTACGTTTCAAATTTATCAGCAATTGACCATCCAACGGATACCATATTTGTCAATTAGATTTCCATGCCATTGACCCCAGAATTGTTTTTCGAAGGCTATACCAATCTTTCCGCCGGCAGCTAACTGGTCAAATATCTTTTTACCGGTTTCAGGATCTGTCACATCTAATGAAAGTTGTACATCGCCGCTGCTTTTAGCTGCCTTCGTTTGGGGGAAAATATCGCTGGCGTAAATAGCCAGATCGCTAAAATATAATCTCCCATGAAGCACCTTATTTTTATAGTTTTCGGGGGCGCTCATTGCGGGATTATCATAACGGGATTGAATTTCCACTTTTCCTCCCAAAACAGATTGATAAAAATTCAGTGCTTCTTCGCAATTCCCTTCAAAGTTCAGATAGGGAATGATATTCGTGATTTTATCTTTCATAAAAAATTGTTTCTGCAAATATAGACTCTTAAGTTAATGACAAATTATATAATTTCGACAGGGTGTTAATGAAGGATTAAACAGCTACTTTCATCCCTTTATTCCCCGTCAGGATTTCTTGAAAAATAGGACAATGCAAAAATAAATTCTCAATAAGTAAGATATTTTTTTGAAATAAAAGCGGTTATCTTGCATATCTCAGATATATTTTAAATATTTGTATTTAAATCTTACACAATGAGCACTTCACATGCTATTACGATCATTAAAGATAATACGGGCAACCCGGCAGTACTGGGACTCTTATGCTTTGGTATGACCACTGTTTTATTAAATATCAGCAATGCGGGTTTTTTTAAGTTGAATTCTATGATCCTGGCGATGGGTATTTTTACGGGTGGCCTTGCGCAAGTCATCGCGGGTATTCAGGAATGGAAGAAGAATAATACTTTCGGCGCCACTGCTTTTACAGCTTATGGCATGTTCTGGATTACGCTGGTAGGTATTTTGCTCATTCCTAAAACTTCCTTTGGTGCTACTTTTGCGCCGGATGCAGCTTCCATGGGAGTGTTCCTTTTTATATGGGGGTTATTTACCCTCTATATGTTTTTCGGCACCTTAAAATTGAACCGGATGCTTCAGGTTGTATTTTTCACCTTAACACTTTTATACTTTCTGTTGGCAATAACCGAATTTACAGGTAGCCAATCCCTGGGGACAGCGGCGGGCTATGAAGGAATTATATGCGGACTTTCGGCTATTTACGGGAGTGCTGCCCTGATGCTGAATGAAGTGTATGGCCGGACAGTCTTACCACTTGGGGAAACAAAGGCTAAACTTGTCTCCATTGAAGAAGTACCTTCAATGACCGCATGATTGATATCTTTTCGGAAATTCGAATAGTTCCCGATGACGCTCCGGTGACAGTTTACTTTGGGCATGCATAGACATTCCGTGTACCGCTCATGCTTTCTGATACCAATGATATGCGAACTTTTTATTGTTATCTTCTTACCATTTTTAATATCCCCAAAATTGAATATCAGTTCAATGGTACCATCCGGTATCAATGCTTCTTGTGCTCTGCATGATGGCTTCCCGGCGCCGGCAGACCAATAACGCCGGATGAAAGACGCTAACTGCGGATGTGGCTTATATGCTCTGTAGATTATGGGGGCTCATCTTTACGGCAAACTGCTTCCGGGAAATCCTCTGCAGGGATGAACCTCAAAAACAAATACGCCCTGTTTTACTGCAGGATCTTCCTCATAAATTTTTTTGACTTCTTCAAGACTTTCCGTAAAAATCCCTATTCCGCAAACATCTGTGCCATCGCCCACCGGACAGACAACCGGCAGCATACCGGATTCACGAAGCGCGAAGTTCCTGCGGCCGTGTTCCCGGATGATATCTTGTACATTCTCAATATACCGGTTGGGGCCGGCCTTCAAGATCAACAGCGTATATTGCTTTGCCTGGGCGATATGCTCCTTCATAAACTCATCTGTGATGGTTATCTGATGGAAGTCTTTCATCTGAAAATCTTTTAATATTTTTAAAATAATGATTTCTTTTACCGGTCTAAGATGTATAGCCGCAATACAAAATGCCTGCTAACAGGGCTGTTCCAAAGCTTAATAACGTCCCTATGAGCACATATTCCGTAAGCTTACGATCTTTTGATTCTCTCAAATCACCAAAACGAAACACAGATTTTGCAGCCAATAGAAATCCAATTGCTTCCCAATGATTAAAGACCATAAATAAGAAAATAAGTAATCGCTCGATGATGCCGATATATTTGCCGGCATTTTGTAGGGACTTGTCTTTTTCATTATCGTCCGGTGTCCATTTAGCAATAAACGTTTTTATTAAGATGGATGCAGGCACTGTCAAAAACACCGCTAACGTGATAAGCAAAAGTACCCGTTCATTAAAATAGGATGAATTAAAATGTGTGTAACCTTTGTACCAACAATAAATCAAATAAATGCTGATCAGATGCGCTAATTGATCTGCGAAGAAATACCGTCTTTTGGTACGGTTGTTTTGAAGGTATAATTTTAAAATATCTATTACAAAATGGACTATAGCAATGAAGATTGCCCACTTCAAAAAGTTCCCGTCCCAAACTAACAACATGATGAGCGCCCAGTGAATGACCACATGGAGATATAATTGATAAGCGCCGAGTTTCTTCTTTTCTTTGGCTTCCACCCAAGATGCCGGCTGCAGCAAAAAATCGCCTGCCAAATGAGCCAATACTAATTTGATAAGCAGTATCATTCTAATTGGCTTATTTTGTACCGGTACATTTGAATAACTTCTGTAATTTCTTCGTAATGTGCTCTTTTTAACCTGGCGCTTATTGCATTTTGCTTAACCTTTAATAATGCTCCGAGCGATGTCTGTGATTTATCAGGATATTGTAACGCTGCATATACTGTTTCGGCTGTATTATTAGACCAGTTGTCCATAATAAATAAGGCAAGCTTCAGGTATAAATTTATTTCCTTATCAAAATCAGGATACGCGCTTCTCACAGCCATGTTTAGGTTCAGTTTCTTTAGCTCTTCTACTAACTCTCCCGAATAGACGAATGCGCTTCCATTAGACTCACTCACCTTCCTTGCATTGTATTTCTTTTCTCCTATGCCAATAGCCATACGCACGTCCATACCTTTTATTGATTTAATAGCCGATTTTATTTGTATCGCTGCATTGATGGCATCTGAAGGCTTTTTGATTTCCAATTGAAAGCTGTCGCCCCGGTATATTTCCCATTGTTTGGGAGTGCTTCCCCAGATGGTTAATGTTTTCTTTAACTTGTTTAGCCATTGTGCGGGCTTCGCTTTTTGGGAATTAATAATATCTCCTGTGATAACGCTTGTCATGTCTTT
>SCQV01000321.1 GCA_004299085.1 Chitinophagaceae bacterium
ACCGACAAGAAAACCACTCTGAACCAGGCTCTGCGGGATTTTAATGTTTCAGTATAAAGTTGAAGATATTATTTGGAAAAATTCCTCAGCTTTGAGTATATAAATGATTGAATAAATGAAAATGTTAACCAAAAGGGAAAAGCTACACCAATTCATTGATAATGCTGAGGAAAAGAGAGTAAAAGCCATTTACGATCTCTCAGAGGATGAGATAGAAGAAATGCAACAAGAATATAGTGAGGAATTTAAGGCTGAATTAGATAAGCCTATTGAATATTCTCAAAGTGGTGGTAAAATGGTTTCTCCTCGAGAAATGGGGATGCGTTTAGGTAAGATACGTCAAAAAATGGCTAAATAATGCCTTATTCTTACAAATTTGACCCCATTGCTGCTATTGAATATGAGGAAGCTTATTTGTGGTATTATG
Organism: Chitinophagaceae bacterium; assembly: GCA_004299085.1. GTDB lineage: Bacteria > Bacteroidota > Bacteroidia > Chitinophagales > Chitinophagaceae > FW021-bin31. Next base: position 428 of record SCQV01000321.1, read on the forward strand.
AAAGAAATATTAAAGCTGCCGGGGGTTTTCAAAAAGCAATTGAAAATGCAATAACTTCTGTTTGTTCCGGCCCATTTAGATATCGAAATACTTAGAGGGATGTACGGGAGAAAATAGTCAAAAAATATCTATACTCCTTGATTTATCAGATTAATGCTTCTCAGAAGAGCATCATAATACTTTCTGTTTTCCATCACAAACATAATCCTGCGGATAAATATCATTAGAAATAAGTTTATCATTGTATTCTTTTAAGATTTCCAAAAAGTATAACAGTTAGTTATTTAGCTGAATATTTAAAAAAATAGTTGTTCAGTTAAAAAGTTAGCCATATCTTTGTTTTCAAATAAAACAGATATGGCTAAAAAAATCAAAGATCTTACGCGTGCGGAAGAGCAAATCATGCAAATTCTGTGGGATTTAGAGAAAGGTTTCGTCAATGACATTCTTCCACATTTACCCAAGCCTAAACCTGCTTACAGTACAGTTTCCACTATTATCAGGATATTGGTGGAAAAAGGTTTTGTGAGCTATAAAGCGTATAGTAAAACGTATGAATACTATCCTGTAATCACCAAAGAGCAATACCGGGATTTTATAGCTCAAAAGCTACTGAGCGGCTATTATCAGGATTCCCTGGGTAGTCTGGTGTCTTCTTTTGTTCATCAGGAGAACATGGACGTCAAAGAAGCTGACAAGATCATTCAATTACTTCAACAATTTAAAAAAGAACAAAAATGATCACCGCTCATTTTATATTATTCAATGTATATCTCGCCGGCTGGCTTGGATTATACCTGATTCTTTTTAATAAGACAACCGGCTTTAAAATGAACAGGCTTATTTTATTGTCAGGAATCCTGGTGGCTTTTATCCTGCCAATAATTCATATTCATTGGACACCCTACAGTTATGCCGGCAATTCTTCCGCGCTAATATCTTTAGCTCAACCTGCTTATAACGTGGGATCATCTCCATCTGTATCTTCCAGACAATATGTCGCCCCGTTTCCGGTATGGAAGACAATAGAGATTATTTATTGGTGTGGCGTGATGGTGATGTCCTTTTTATTTATACAAAAGTTCATACGGTTTTTTTTCTTTATAAAAGGATTGCCACATCATGTTGAAGAAGATCATATAAGAATCATCACCGGGAGCGATCATGAAGTTTTTTCATTTGGAAAATATCTTTTTGCTCCGGCAGATATTTCTCCTGCTATTTATCAGCATGAGCTGGTTCATATTCGTGAACGCCACACTTTAGATAACCTGCTTTTGGAAATAGTGAAAATATTTTGCTGGTTTAATCCTGCAGTTTATTGGTACCAAAATGTATTGAGAACCCTCCATGAGTATATGGCTGACTCGGTAGTTACCCGTTCGTTTGAGAAAGGTGATTATGCACGTCTGCTGACCAGCCATACCTTTTTTATTTCTTCCGTAGCTTTTACTAATCATTTCTTTAATCGTTCACAACTTCAAAAAAGATTGATCATGTTACACAAACAAAACACTCCGCAAAAGGCAGGACGGAAATACCTGCTCATCGTTCCACTCGTAGCAGTGTTGATCATTATTTCCGTTTCATCATTTACTTTAAAAAATAAGGTGAATGATATTATTTCAGAATTATCTCCTTCCGGTCAGTCACTGGATGTAAAAGGAGTGGTTACCGATCAGTATGGAAATCCTGTTGCAAGAGCAACCGTTACCATGTTTAATACTCATAAAGGAACCATCACTAATGATAAAGGACAATTTGAGATAAACAATGTATCTAAAGGTGGGTTATTGGTCGTATCCATGATTGGATATTCAACCATTCATCTGCAAATTGATTCGGAGAAAAAACTCTATTTGACTTTATATTCCAACCCTTCAAATCTTAATGAAGTTATAGTTACCGGTTATTCTATTGCAAAAGGTCATCCAATTGAAAAGAAATCTCCGGGTTCTGTTTTCGTTTTTGTTGAGCAAAACCCTTCATTTCCAGGAGGGAAAGAGGATTTAATGAGATTCTTGCAACATAATATTCAGTATCCACAAGAAGCGCGTAAAGAGCAATTACAAGGAACGGTGGTTGTCAGTTTTGTAGTGAACAAGGATGGAAGCTTAACTCAAATTCACACCATTGGGCAGACCATAGGAGGCGGCCTGGAACAAGAAGCTATGCGTGTCGTAAAAGTTATGCCCAAATGGATTCCCGGACACCAGAACGGAGAGACGGTGACTGTGCCTTATACTTTACCCATCCGGTTTGTTTTGCAGTAAAATTAACCTAAGTTTGCATCCGCAAAAAGGTTCATTATTCATGTGCATAGATAAGTTGTTGGCTAAGATCATTTTAACAATCAGTATCATTACCATTTCGGGAGTTTCTGCATTTTCGCAGGCATTGCTTCCGCATATTACCGTTCATAATAAAAATGGCGTTAATTATATTACCTGGACATCAGGATATACGGGTATTAAGCAAATAGGCGTGCAGCGTTCTCAGGATAGCTTGTTTAACTATGCTACCATCGGATTTATTCCCAACCCCGATAAAAAGGTAAACGAATTTGTGGATAAGAAGCCGCCTGCCGGGAAGAGTTTCTACCGGCTGTTTGTGTTATTTACCAACAACAGCTATTTTTTTACTGATGCTACCAGTGAGTCGTTACAGCCCGCGACCGTGGAAGGCCCCGCCAATAATGCTCCGCAATCTTATGGCCCATCTATTTATGTTTATACGAATGCGGATGGTAACGTTAATATCAGCTTAGCCAATGCAAAGACTCATCATTATGAAATCCGCTTTTTTGATTCGGAAAATAATTTTCTTTTTGATTTGAGAAATATAGAAAACCCTTTGTTGATCCTTGATAAGTCCAATTTCCTACGCTCAGGATGGTATCATTATGAACTATTTGATAATGATAAATTAGTGGAAAAATGGAAATTTTATATCGGTGATTCGGTGGATAAGAAAGGAGCTAAGTAATAAGGCGCCGGCTCTATTTTTGCATCAAATACTTTTTCAAAATTCTTTTTAAGCTTTGCTTTTACTTCTTCCACCGGAATTTTTTTTCCTGATTCTTTTTCAATAGAAGTTACCTGCTTGCCGCTGATGCCGCAGGGTACGATGTAGTTGAAATAATTCAAATCCGTATTCACATTCAGGGCAAAACCATGCATGGTAATCCACCGGCTGCATCGCACACCCATTGCACAGATTTTCCGGGCCTTGTGCTTGATTTGAGGTTCAATCCAAACACCGGTTTCACCAGGCGAACGATCCCCTTTAATCCCGTATTCTCCAATAGTAAGGATGATGACTTCTTCTAAGCTTCGCAGATATCGCCCGATATCAGTAAAGAATTTTTCTAGATCCAATATAGGATAACCCACCACTTGTTCCGGTCCGTGAAAAGTAATATCCCCTCCCCTGTTAGTATGGAAAAAAGCAATACCCTTTTCATGCAGCATCTTTTCGTTAATCAATAAATGCTCTTCCTTGCCACTTTTACCTAATGTATAGACAGGAGGGTGTTCACAAAATAACAGATGATTAACTGTTTTTTGCGGTTGATGCTCTCTTTTAAATAAGGCATTTTTCTGCAATAAGCTTTCCTGGTAATCCCATGCCCGCTTGTATTCAATCGTTCCCATATCCTGAAAGAAAACCGTCCTGTCTGAAGTTGTTACTGACATGATGCAACAAAGGTAAAAAACAATGATCATTCGCAATCATGCAGGATAAAAAATAGAACCTGCCTATGCCGATTTCAGGCAGGTCTGTGTCTTCGTGGCATCTTTAAACTTCTCTGTGTGGACTCAAAAATGAAACTTTTGCCTTTATCAGGACCACCCGTTCGTAAAAAAAGGGATGATGATGCTTCCACCCCTTTTCTTCTATCGGTCAAAAATTAATACGCATTACTGCAAGACGTACCGGATGGGTAACGCATATTGTACGTTGACTTTCTCTAAATCCTGCATTATTATGGTTTAAAATCAGGTTTAATTGGTTTTTGTGGTAATTACTTCTTTTGTTTGTCTATCGGGCTGATTGGTTTAAAATACTTTTTACATCGACTCTGGAAAATGATACTTCATTCTTATTCATACATTCCCCTTTATTATTGAACAAAAAGTAATGCGGAAAATCATTATGCCAATTAAATTGCGAAGTGAAGTTCCGCGTCATTTTAAGATAATCTTTGACGAAGAAACAATTTTGCGGAGGCAGATCATATTTTTCTATCACTTTTATCCAGTCTTTTTTATCGTTTTCAAAAAATAACCAGACAGGCCTGACAGTATCACTGTTATTCAATTTTTCATTCATTGAATAGTCAGCTATTTGTTTCATGCTGGCTGAATCCCAAGTGCCACAGAAGTCTAAGAGCAGAAACGGTTGTTTTGTACTCCTGATCAAGGAAT
>SCQV01000322.1 GCA_004299085.1 Chitinophagaceae bacterium
AGGTAAGATTGTGCTGGTGATGGATAATCCGACAATATTAGTTATTACAGATAGGAATGATCTGGACGATCAACTTTTTGACACCTTTGCTGCATCTAAGCAGTTATTACGGCAAGAACCGGTACAGGCTGAAAGCAGAGAACAACTAAAAGAATTATTAAAAGTGGCTTCAGGTGGTGTCATTTTTTCAACTATTCAAAAATTTCAACCGGAGGAAGGAAATGTGTATGAGCTTTTATCAGACAGGAAAAACATTGTGGTTATTGCTGATGAAGCCCACAGAACACAATACGGTTTTAAAGCCAAGACTATTGATAAGAAAGATTACAAGGGCAATGTGACCGGGAAAAGTATTGTATATGGTTTTGCCAAATACATGCGTGATGCTTTGCCCAATGCGACCTATTTAGGTTTTACGGGTACGCCCATTGAAAGCACAGATGTAAATACTCCGGCAGTTTTCGGCCACTATGTGGATATTTACGATATAGCACAAGCCGTAGAAGATGGTGCTACGGTTCACATTTATTATGAAAGCCGTTTGGCGAAAGTAGGTTTAAGCGAAGAAGGGAAAAAATTAGTGGAGGAACTGGATCAAGACTTGGATCAAGAATTTCCCGCCTTAGGTGGGGTGGCCGAAGGTCGGGGTAGTCAAAAAGCTAAAGCCAGATGGACACAATTAGAAGCGTTGGTAGGCAGCGAAAATCGTATAAAAAATATTGCAAAAGATATTGTAGAACATTTCCGGCAAAGACAGGAGGTTTTTGAAGGGAAAGGAATGATTGTGACGATGAGCCGCAGGATTGCTGCTGAATTGTATAAAGCTATCATTACATTAAAGCCGGAATGGCACGCTGATGATTTGTCCAAAGGAAAAATAAAAGTAGTGATGACTTCGGCTTCCTCTGATGGGCTTGAAATTGCAAAACATTATACTACTAAGGAGCAAAGGAGGAAATTAGCTGACCGGATGAAAAATCCGGATGATGAACTGGAATTAGTGATTGTTCGCGATATGTGGCTGACAGGTTTTGATGTGCCAAGCCTGCATACTTTGTATATTGACAAGCCCATGCAAGGTCATAACCTGATGCAGGCAATAGCCCGTGTGAACCGTGTTTATAAAGACAAACCGGGAGGATTGATTGTGGATTATCTGGGCATAGCCTCGGACCTGAAAAAAGCATTATCATTTTATGCTGGTGCCGGCGGGAAGGGTGATCCTGCCATAGCTCAGGAACAGGCAGTACAATTGATGCTGGAGAAATTGGAAGTGGTGTCGCAAATGTTTCATGGTTTTGATTACGAAAATTATTTCGACTCAGATACTTCTAAAAAGTTATCCATTATCCTTGCAGCGGAAGAACATATTCTAAGTATGGAAGATGGAAAGAAAAGATATGTCAATGAAGTCACTGCCTTGTCAAAGGCCTTTGCTATTGCTATTCCACACGAACAGGCAATGGATGTAAAAGACGAAGTGGCCTTTTTTCAGGCTGTAAAAGCGAGGTTATTAAAATTTGATGCAACAGGTTCGGGGAAAACGGATGAAGAAATAGAAACCACCATCCGGCAAGTCATTGATCGGGCATTAGTATCAGAACAAGTGGTGGATATTTTTGATGCAGCCGGAATCAAAAAACCGGATATATCTATCCTCTCAGAAGAATTTTTAATGGAGTTGAAAGGGATGGAACATAAGAATGTGGCTTTAGAAGTATTGAAAAAGTTATTGAACGATGAAATAAAATCCAGAGCCAAAAAGAATTTAGTCAAAAGCAAAACGCTAATGGATATGTTGCAAAATTCTATTCAAAGGTATCATAACAAAATACTGACGGCGGCTGAGGTGATTGATGAACTCATCAAGTTGAGCAAGGACATTGTGCAAATGGACAATGAAGCTAAGGCAATGGGCCTGACTGATTTTGAATATGCTTTTTATACTGCCGTCGCTGACAACGATAGCGCCAGAGAGTTGATGCAAAAAGATAAGCTGCGAGAATTGGCCGTGGTGCTCACTGAAACCATCAGGAAAAATGCTTCTATTGACTGGACTATTAAAGAAAGCGTAAAAGCCAAACTCAAGGTTGCGATCAAACGGTTATTACGGAAATACGGCTATCCTCCGGATATGCAGAAGTTGGCAACTGAGACGGTATTGAAACAGGCGGAGATGATTGCTAAGGAGATGACGGAATAGCCCTAATCGCCTATCGCTTAGTTTGAGCTTAGTTTGAGTTTGCTAAAAACTATGCTATAAAACAAGGAAGAAAAAACGGATAGAATGCTTTGCAGTATTAGCTTTCAGCCTTGCGGGGGTTGGGGGATTCGAATGCCGACGTTACAGTCGGCACCACGACTTGCTTTGCAACGTCGTGGCCCGCAACCCTCTGCTCAAGTATATTTCTCAATAAACTTCTACAATCTTTCCGATGAAAGATTTTTTAACTTCTTTTCCAAAATCAATGCTTCACCTCTTGTATTTTTTCTGATAACACATTTCATCTCCCATGGCAAATAAGGGGAAGTGGCTTTTTCATATCCTGAATTATGACGATGTAACCGATCTTCCATATCATTTGTTTGTCCGATATAAAACCAGTGATGAGCAGGAGAATATAGGATATAAACAAAAAACATATACCAAAAATAAAAAATCCCGGCCATACAGCCAGGATTCTTAGTGGGAGTTGGGGGATTCGAACCCGCGACCCTCTGCTTGTAAGGCAGATGCTCTAAACCAACTGAGCTAAACTCCCATTTTCTCTATTCAGGAGCGCAAAGATAACCCGAAATATTATTTTTCAAAAATTATTCCTGCATTTTTCTCTATTGAATTTTCCAGTCAATGATTTCGTTTTCCCATTCTTTTTTATAAGGAGTCATAAT
>SCQV01000323.1 GCA_004299085.1 Chitinophagaceae bacterium
GAGCATTATTTTCCGTAGCGTAATTGAGCAAATTTTAGTCATTTTTCGTCAGTCTTGAATTTTCTTTGCTTCTTTCTTTGTTTTAAGACAAAGAAAGAAGACTTTAAAACCTGGGTAACGCGCTTTAAATACCTAATTCTATAATTATAAAACAAAAAACTTTATGGAGATCGCTCTGCTACCGGTATCTAATAAAAAAATGTTATACGGTTTACCCCCTGTTAAAATTAAATATCCAATTGATTTTTCACCGGAGAGCACAGGATATTTTCAGCCGCCGGAACTATTTTACGGTCACCCTTTTGTTAATTGGGCTGAAATTATAAACAATTCGGCCCGGCAGAATACCCTGCGCTACAAGACTTTTAAATATTTGACGGATTTGATTTTTTCTTTTCTGATAACGCTGTTGCTCTTATCCTGGCTTATCCCGCTGATTGCATTAGGAATCAAGTTAGATTCCGCGGGGCCCGTGTTTTTTCTCCAAAAAAGAAAGGGGCTGGATGGCAGATCATTTATCTGCATTAAATTCCGGAGCATGTATGTCAATGATCAATCTGATGTAAAACCTGCTGAGGTGGGAGATCCAAGAATAACTCCTTTCGGAAGATTTTTGAGAAAATATTATATTGATGAGCTGCCTCAGTTTATCAACGTCTTATGGGGGAGTATGACTATTGTCGGCCCCAGGCCTCACATGGTTACAGAAAATGATTACTATGAAAAATATATTCCGGACTATTCATTTAGGTATAAGGTGAAACCGGGTATTACGGGGTTAGGACAGGTTAATAACCGAAACTGTTTAAGCGGCCTGGAAAAAATGAAGAAGAGAATATTCTGGGATACGCTTTACATTAAAAACTGGTCGCAACATTTAGACCTTTGGATTATTTATAAAACCATCTGTTTCTGCGTTCGGTCAGGTAACCATCTCCATTCATAACGGCAATATGCAACTTGCAGAGTTAAAATATAAAACATCCATTCCTTTATCTCAAAACAAGGGGTTCCTGTTAATATCCGTGCTATACTTCTTTTTCAATGGTATTTTTCTTCCACAAGGATTGTTATATACTGACTTGTTGGCGCCCTTCTTTATCTGGTGGTTGTACAGGCATTTTCAATTACACCTGCTTCTTTATTTCTTCGCTTTTACCACACCGTTTATTCTAATACACTTTCATGATAATGCCAGCCCCTGGTATTATTATAGATCTTATATTATGTTTTTTACCGCGGTAGTTTTTGCAGTTAGCTTTTATGTATCCCTGAAGGAAGGGTATGCTTTAAGTCCGGTGTTCAAAAAAATATTGATCCTTAATTTTGGTTTGTTTTGCTTAGCACTTTTAGCGCTGCATTTTCCTGAACTAATAAAGGCCTTCTGGTACCTTAAGCCAATTACGCCGGGAGTGAATTCATTCCCCCGATTGAAATTATTTACTTATGAAGCTTCTTACTATTCACTGTTATTGGCGCCGGTGGCTATATATTTTTATTTACGTTTGTGCCTGTTTAAAACGAAGAAGCCGGCCCTCTTATTTCTGATGGTTACTTTACCATTATTTTTCTCCTTGTCATTTGGGGTCATTGCCTGTATAGGACTCACATTATTTATTTTGATTTGTCTGAGGGCGAAGCTGTTCCTTAGGAAAAAGTCAGTCGTTTACTTTTTATTGATCAGTGCATTGTTAGCGTTAGCGGTGGTTATAGCCATCTTGAAAA